>NZ_JBHSQJ010000006.1:0-11156 GCF_042658505.1 Streptacidiphilus monticola
AGCGACTCGTCGCCCCACGGCCGGGCCAGCGCGAGGTGCCGGGCGTGCGACAGGGTGTCGGCCGGGTGCGCCTGGGCCAGTGCCTCGTGGGCGGCGAGCGTCCGGGCGTGGTCGGCGTCGTCCCGCAGGGCGGCCGCGAGGACGGGAGCGGCGAGCTGCACCCGACCGTCGGCGGCGACGGACGCCAGGCCCGCGCCGAGGGCCGGCGCAAGGGCGGCCACGGGATCGTCCACGCCCGCGGCGCGCAGCAGTTCGAGCGTGGGCGCCGCCGCGTGCGCGGTGAGCAGCAGGGCCTGACGGGTCGTCGGCGGCAGGGGGCGGACCGGCGCCAACTGCCGTTTGCGCAGGGTGGCCGGCAGCTCGTCGGGCGCCTCGGCGGGGTGGCGGGCCAGGGCCCGGGCATGGCCGGGACGCCCGGCGGCCAGGGCGAGCAGCCGCCGGCTCGGCTCCGGGAGCAGAGCACGGACGAACTCCTCGGCGAGCGGCGGAAGTTCGATCTGCAGCGCACGGGGCGGGAGCAGCTCGTCCCGGCCGAAGCCCTGCTGCGGGCCGGTCCTCGCGGTGGCGGCCAGGGTCAGCCTCAGCGACGCGGCGCGGTGCGCCAGGTGGGCGAGGGAGGCCGCGCTGGCCTCGTCGAGATGCTGCAGGTCGTCGACGGCGAGCAGCAGCGGGGCGTCCCGGGAGAGATCGGCGAGCACCGCGGCGAGCGCGCGGTGGACGGCGAAGGGCTCGGCCTGGCGGGGATCGTCCAGGGCCTGGCCCAGGGCGCGCGGCAGCAGGTTCCCGGGCAGCGGCCGCAGCAGGTCGACCAGGGCCGCGTAGGGGGCCGCGGAGTCGGCCGGCGTGGGCGCGCAGCGCAGCACCCGCGCTCCGGCTGCGGCCGCCCGGACGGCCAGGTGCTCCAGCACAGCGCTGCGGCCGATCCCCTCGGGGCCGGTCAGCAGCACGCCGGCATGCGGATGGAGTGCCGCCCAGGCGGCGGCGACGATGTGCTCACGGCCGAGAAGGGGCGTGCGGGCACTGGTCATTGACGTATCCCACCTAATGCTTCGTGTGCACGTCAATACACGGCCGCTGTGCGGTCCCTGTGAGATCCGCCCTGGTAGCGGCGGGTAGCCACGGATGACGTCCCGTCAGCCTCTCGCACGGTACTCACTCGTTCGAGTGTGTGTTCGGTGGATCTGAGGACAGCGCGGCCCAGCGGCGGGAGACTGCTGCCACGAGTCAACGGCGACCGGTGAGGTGATCGCGGTGAGTGAAGTACTCCTGGCAGTCGGCACGGACAAGGGCCTGTTCCTCGGGCGCAGCAGCGACCGGCAGTCCTGGTCCTGGTCGGGGCCGCACTTCCTGATGCAGGGCGTCTACGCGCTGACGGTGGACCGGCGCGGCCCCAGGCCCCGGATCATCGTGGGCGCGGACAGCAGCCACTGGGGCCCGTCCGTGTTCACGTCGGACGATCTGGGCGAGAGCTGGCAGGAGCCGGCCGCTCCCCCGGTCCGCTTCCCCGAGGACACGGGCGCCTCGCTGGTCCGCCTCTGGCAGCTCCGCCCCGGCCCGGCGGACGAGCCCGGCGTCGTCTGGGCGGGCACGGAGCCCGCGGCGCTGTTCCGTTCGGAGGACGGCGGGGAGTCCTTCACGCTGGTGCGCAGCCTCTGGGAGCATCCGCAGCGCGCCGAGTGGGGCGCCGGATTCGGCGGCCAGGGCCTGCACACGATCATCCAGGATCCGCGGGACGCACGGCGGTTGACCATCGCGGTCTCCTCCGGCGGGGTGTACCGCAGCGAGGACGGCGGACAGAACTGGGCCGCCTCGAACGAGGGCATCGAGGCCCGCTTCCTGCCGGACCGGTACCCGGAGTTCGGCCAGTGCGTGCACAAGATCTCCCCGGACGCGCAGGACCCGGACCGGCTCTACCTGCAGAACCACGGCGGCGTCTACCGCAGTGACGACGGCGGGCAGAAGTGGCAGCGGATCGACCAGGGGCTGCCGGCCGACTTCGGCTTCCCGATCGTCGCCCACCCGCACCGCAGCGGCACGGCGTACGTCTTCCCCTTGGTCGCGGACTACGAGCGGCTGCCCCCGGAGCACCGCTGCCGCGTCTACCGCACGGACGACGCCGGGTCGAGCTGGACACCGCTGGACACCGGCCTGCCGAACCAGGAGCACTTCGGCGTGGTGCTGCGCGACGCCCTCTGCACGGACGACGCCGATCCGGTCGGGATCTACTTCGGCAACAAGAACGGCGAGTTGTACGGCAGCGCCGACGAGGGCGGCAGCTGGCACCTGCTGCGCGAGCACCTGCCGACGGTGCTCTGCGTGAAGGCGTTTCAGCTGGCCTGACGCAGCGTCAGCTCGCCCTCGGCACCGGCCTCGGCGCCGGTGGGGCGTGGTGTGAGGTGCGGCAGGGCACGGAGGGCGGCCAGGGTCTCCGCGTGCGCCCAGTGGTCGAGTTCCGCGGGGTCGGCCCGCCGCTCGGCCATGGCGAGGCGCACCAGGTCGGGCAGCAGGTCGGTGCAGCGTGCGGCCACCCACTGGGTGCCCCTGGTCGCCAGCCACCACGCCTTGGCCGCCCGGCCGGGTGCGCGACCGTCGGGTTCGGCGGCGGGCGCGAGCCCGACGGGGAAGCCCCGGGCGGCGAGTTCGGTGTGGAAGGCCAGGGCCAGGGCCCGGTGGCCGCGCTCGCCGGGGTGGAGCCGGTCCGCGCTCCACATCTCCGGGTCGGCGGTCCAGCCCGCGTCGGCCAGGTGAACGTGGACGGCGTCGTATCGCCGGGAGAGCGCGTGCACGACGGAGTTGACGCTGCGCATGCGCCGCGCGAGCGGCCGGGCGAGCGCCCGCGGCAGGCCCAGCGCGGTCCCCGGGTCGGGCAGGCAGGCCGTCAGGACGGCGCTCCCGTCCAGGGCCAGACTGCCGAACGTGGTGTCGAGTTGCCGTGCCACGATGCGGATGTCGAAGCCTGCCCGCAGCGTGTCGTTGCCCCCGACCACGACGGCGGCGAGGTCCGGGCGGTGGCGGCGGGCCTCGGGGAGCTGGGTCAGCAGCACGTCGCCGGTGCGGGCGCCACTGACGGCGAGATTGCGGAAGTCCGCCCCGAGCGCCTCCGCCAGCAGCGCCGCCCAGCCCCGCCATGTCCCGTCCGGCCCGCGGTCGCCGAGCCCCTCCGTGAGCGAGTCCCCGAGCGCCGTGAACCGCAGCGCCGGCGCCTGCCCGTGCTGACGCACCGTCACCACCCCCGTGTCCGCGTCGCCCCGTGAGCGGGCTCGACCGCCCGTCCGTCTCCCAAGTCGGCGGCAGCCGCCCGAGCATCGTCCCGCCCCGCGGCGACGGTCGTGGTCGCTGCCTCCCCGCGCCGTGTGTCGAACCGCCCGACAGCCACGTCGGCCAGGCCGTGCACGCGCAGGAAGGCCTGCGTGGCGGCGGCCCAGGAGAAGTGTTGGGCCCGGGCCCGGGCGGTGCTGCGGATGTCGGTGCGAGTGAAGAGCCTGCACAGGGCTTCGGCGAAGGCCGCGGGGGTGTCCGCCGTCGCGACCGCGCCGCCGCTGCCGACGACCCCCGGCAGTGCGGACGAGGGACTGACCGCCACGGGCGTGCCACTGGCCAGCGCCTCCAGGGCGGCCAGCCCGAAGGTCTCGATCGGGCCCGGGGCGATCGCCGCGTCCGCCGTGGCCAGCAGTGCGGCCAGCAGCGCCCGGTCCGCCACATGACCGAGGAAGCGCACCGGCAGCCCCTGGGCAGCGGCCCGCGCGGTGAGCCGCGGCCGCAGCGGGCCGTCGCCCGCGACGACGAGCCGGGTTGGTACACCCAGCCGGTTCAGCTCCGCCACCGCCGCCAGTGCCGTCGCGGGGCGCTTCTCCGGCGACAGGCGCGAGCACATGAGCACCAACCGCTCGTCCCGCCCGGCCAGCGAGGCACGCAGCGCGGCGCTGCGGTTCCCGGGGTGGCAGCGCTCGAGGTCCACACCGAGGGGCGCCTGCTCCACGGGCACCCCGATCCGGCGGAACTCGGCGGCGGCCCAGTCCGTGGTGCAGACGATCCGCTCGAACTCCTGTGCCGTGCGCCTGTTGTGACGGTCCGCCAGGCGGCGGGCCGTCCCGGGCGGCAGACCCCAGGTGCGGAGCAGGCCGTCCAGGCTCTCGTGCGAGACCATCGCCGTGGGCACCCCGTGCCGCCGCGCCCAGCCGCCCGTCCAGCGCAGCGTGGCCCGGTCGGAGACCTCCAGCCGGTCCGGTGCCAAGTCCTCCAGCAGCCGGGCCAGTTCGGCCCTGTGCCGGAGCACCCGGTAGCCGCCGGTGCCCGGGAGTACGGCGCCGGGGAGGGTGACCACCCGCCCTTGGTCGGTCTCCTCGTCCCGGTGCGCGGCTCCCGGCACGACGAGCACCGGCCGGTGCCCCGCCGCCAGGTAGCCGCGGCCCAGCTCGCGCAGCGCGGTGCGCAGGCCACCGGAGGTCGGGGTCACGAAGTTCGCCAACCGCACGATGCGGGCCCCCGCCGGCGCGTTGCCGTTCACCGTCGCGCCCCTCACCGTCGCGCCCCTCACCGTCGCGCCGTTCACCGTCGCGCCGTTCAGCCTCTCCCCGGTCATGGTCACGCCGCCTGCGGAAGCGCCGGGGACGCCGTACGACGTCCGAGGATCTCGGCGTAGTGGCCGAGCAGTTGGTCGCCCACGCTCTCCCAACTGCGGTGCCGCACCTCGGCCCGGCCCGCGGCCCCGTACGCGGCACGGAGCCCGGCGTCCGCGGCCAGCGTCCGAACCGCCGCCGCCAGCGCTCCGGCATCCCGGGGCGGGAAGAGCAGACCGGTCCGCCGATGGCCGATGAGGTCCAGCGGTCCGCCGACGGCGGGGCCGACCACGGGGACGCCGCTGGCCATGGCCTCCTGGATGGTCTGACAGAACGTCTCCATCGGGCCGGTGTGCGCGAAGACGTCCAGCGAGGCGTAGATCGCGGCCAGTTCGGCCCCGGTCCGCCGGCCCAGGAACAGGGCGCCGGGCAGCTGCTGACGGAGCGTCGGTTCGCTGGGCCCGTCGCCCACGACGACGACGCGCACGCCGGGCAGCTGGGCCGTCTCGCTCAGCAGGTCCACCCGCTTCTCGGGGGCGAGCCGCCCGACGTATCCGACGAGGACCTCGCCCTCCGGGGCCAGCGAACGCCGCAGCGCCGGGTCCCTGCGGCGCGGGTCGAAGCGCACGGCGTCCACGCCGCGCTGCCACAGGTGCACCCGGGGGATGCCGTGGGCGGTCAGGTCCTGCATGGCGGGCGTGGAGGGGGCCAGGGTCCGGGCGGCGGCGCAGTGCACGCTGCGCAGCCGCCGCCAGGCGGCAGCCTCCCCGAGCCCGCTGCCCGCGCGGTAGGCGCGGGCGTAGCCGGCGATGTCGGTCTGGTAGACGGCCACCGCCGGGACCCCGAGCCGCTCGGCCGCGGCCATCCCGCGGGCGCCCAGCACGAAGGGGCTGGCCAGGTGGACGATGTCCGGCCGGTGCCCGGCGATCAGTTGCTCCAGTCTTCGACTGGGCAGGGCCACGCGGACCTGCGGATAGCCGGGCAGGGGTATCGCGGGCACGCGGATGACGGGGCAGGGGTCGGGGGCGCTGGGAGGCTGGGCCGGGGCGGGAGTGATGACGAGCGGCTCGTGGCCGCGCCGCACCAGGTGCTCGGCGGTGCGGAGGACGGAGTGGGCGACGCCGTTGAGGTCCGGCGGGAAGGACTCGGTGACGAGGGCGACACGCATGTCTGCGTTATTCCGGCATGCAGCGTGCGGCGGACCACGTGGATCTGACGGAGCGGCGAACGCGGCACGAAAATTCGTCACGCTCCGCGATCCCTGTTCTGACGGAGCGTCAGCTTGGCGCTTCTGCGCCGTTCCTGCGCCGCCCCCTTGCCCCCGGCGCGGGGCCGCGCACCGCAAGACGACTGACAACCTACGGCCGACGGCCCGTGGACGTCAGCCGAGACTCTGCCTGGCCCAGCAGCCCCACGCTCCCGCGCCGATCCTGCACCGCTCCCCTTGCGACCCGCCCCGGGGCCGCGCGCCGCAAGACGATCGACGACCCACGGCCCTCGTTGCCAGCCACCCCGGCCTGGCCCAGCAGCCCCACGCTCCCGCGCCGATCCTCCGCGCGTCCCTTGCCTCCCGCCCCGTGGCCGCGCGACGCAAGACGCTTGACGACCCACGGCCCGTGGACGTCAGCCGAGACTCTGCCTGGCCCAGGAGCCCGACGCTTCCACGCCCACTCTGGCTTCCCGCACAGGCGGCGCCACAGCCCGACCGACGGGGGCCTGCGCCCGCCGCCGTGACGCAACATCCGTGGCCCGGCGCCCGGCGCTTCCGGGCGCACACTGGCTTCCCGCACAGGCGACGCTCCGCGGCCTGAGCGACGGCCTACGGCCGCATTCGTCGCCCGGCGCATGCCTCGCCCGGCGTAGCCGGAGCGACGGCGAGCCGGGGACCCGGCGCGCGGATGGGGCATCCGGGGCAGGCGACCCGGCGGCGCACCCAGCGCTCGGTGTCGCCGTCCAACGGACGCGGGAGGCAGGGAAGGACCACCCGCCCCCGCCCGGGGCTGCTCAGCCGGCCGTGAGGCGGCCGCGGACCGCGGCGTGGACCTCGGCGTCCTCGCCGGGATCGGCGGCGAGGCGGCGGAGGCGTTCCAGCACGCGGACGTCCCCCTTCGTGGTCACATGGCGCGCGGCCAGCTCGCGGGTCGCGTCCTCGCAGTCCCACAGGCACTCGAACGCCGCGCCCGTCGCGAACCATGGGTCGACTCCGGCCAGGCTCCGGGCCGCGTTGAACCGCAACTGCGAGCAGACCGTCTCGGCGTAGATGTGGCGCAGCACCGGGACCGCGGCCGCCGCCGCCAGGCGGCCCGCGCCGTCGACCAGCGTGCTGAGCTCCGGGCGGTCGCAGCCGTGCGCGGAGACCTCGCGGTGCAGAGCGGCCACGACCAGCGGGGCGTCCTGCGCGGTGCCACGGCGGGCGAGCAGACGTCCGGCCGCGTCGGCCAGCCGGCCCCCTTCCGGATCAGCGGCCCAGCGCCTCGCACGGCCGAGGATGCGGTCGCCGTTCATGCAGCCCAGCGTGGCCAGGGCGAAATCAGAGACCGCGCGGGACGGGTCGTGGGCAGCCAGCTCCAGCAGGTCGGGCAGCTGCTCGTCGTCCTGGTCGGCGAGATGGCGCAGTGCGGCGCAGCGCGCGCCTTCGCCCGCTTCGCGCGCGGCCTGACGGAGCATCAGGCGGTCGCCCGGGCCGGCCACGGCACTCAGGCAGCGGGCCGCAGCGGCGGCGCGCCGCACCGGACCGCCCCCGCTGTCGCCACCCGAACCACCTGAACCGCCCGAACCGTCCGAAGCGCCGGAGGCCCCGGCACCGTCGGCCCAGGCCAGGACCGCGGCCGTGCTCCACTCGGGCACCTGCGGACGGTCGAGTTGACGCTGCCACAGATCGAAGGGGGCGCGTTCTGTGGCCGCGGCCACCCGTGGATGCTCCGTGGCCCACAGATGCCAGGGCCGGGGCTCGTACGCCTCGCGGACCGCCGCCCGCAACGCAGCGTCGCCCTCCGGGCCGGCCGGGAAACGGGCGAGTACGGGAGCGGCGAGGGCGCGCAGGCTGTCGTCGTCGTCATGCACGGCGAGTTCGTCCAGCGCCCAGGCCCAATTGCTGCCGCTGGCCGCATAGCGGCGCAGCAGCAGCAGCGCGTCCCGGCGGCCGTAGCCGGCCAGTCTGCCGAGCACCGCGAGCGTGAGGCCGGTTCGCGACTCGTCCTCGTCCCCGAGCAGGTCGTCGACGTGGAAGAGGTGGTTCTCGAGGCCGGTGAGGGGTGCTTCGAGCTCCATGAAGAGGCGCGCGTAATAGAGGGAGCGGTTCTCGACCTGCCAGTCGCGGCGGGGGTCGCAGGTGACGCACTCCTCCAGGGCGGCGAGCGCGTCGTGACGCTCGGCCGCCAGAGCGTGCAGGGTGCCGTCCCCGCGGCCCCGCTGGAGCAGGCCGAGGAGGGAGGCGCTGGGCGCTATCGCGGGCTCGAACATGAGGTCAGCATCCGTTGCGGCGGTCCTGGTGGCAAAGCAATTTCTCTGGGTGACGCCTCCGACGGGCGGTGGGACGGGTGTCTTCCCTTCTCGACCGGACGGCGGCACGTTGCCGCTGCGCGACGGTAGCCGCGGCGGCGATTGTCCCACCCCCCGGGCCGAGCCCGCCAGGGCGAAAGCCGGAATTCTAGCCTCCGGCTGCGCGGTTGATCCACTCGCCGGGGCGACCCTCGACCGCCGCCCCGAGACCGCTCGTCATATGCCAACGGCAATTCTTGTGCCGGTTCTGCCAAACGCCGGACGCCGCCGCTACCGCTGTGCGAGAGTCATACGTGGCCGTACCGCACGCCAAGCACGACGCCAAGCAAGTGGGAAGCCATGCACCCTCACCTCCCGTCCGGCCCTTCCGAGCCCCTCGGGCCGGAGGCCTCACTCCCCGCACAGCTCCACAGACTCCGCGCGCAGCTCGCCACCGCCCTCGGCACGGACGCCGCCGAACCGGACCACCGGCCGAAGAACGAGGAGGAGCGCGCCCGTCGCGCCCTGTTCGCCCACGCGCAGTCCAGCCTGGACCGTCTGGAGGAGTGCGTGAACGCCCTGCTCGCGGCCCCGCCTGCGAGCGCGCGCGACCACACGCTGCTCGGCGACGCCGAATGGGACCTCGTCCGGGACGAGGTGAACTGGTCCGGCGAGATGTACCGGCTCTTCGCCCGGGAGCCCGAGCAGGGCCCCCTGCGGCTCGACCAGCTGCCCGCACACCTGCATCCGGACGACCGCAGGCTGGTGCGCACGCTGCTCACCGGTGCTCTGGTGGACGGCCGCCCGATCGACGCGGAGTTCCGCCTGGTCCTGCCGGACGGATCGGCGCGCACCGTGCACTGCGTGGGCGCCCCGCAGCTCGAACCCGACGGCGCGGTGCACTCGCTCTGGCTGGCGCTGCGCGACCTGGCACGTCGCGGGGCCTGAGGGTAGCCCCCGACGTCATCCCTCCTGGTGGGCGTCCGCTGCCAACCGCCGTGTCAGTACCGGCAGTTCAGTGGAGCGGCGCGGATCGGGCCGGAGCAGATCGGACCCGGGCGGGACCTCACCGCGCGGACACCGGCCGGTTCACACGATCTGGGGACGCGGCTTGGCCGGCATCGTGCTGCGGATCTGGGCCCGCAGCTCGGAGACCTCGGCCACGTTCTCGTAGCGCGAGCTGAGCCGGTACATCTGCCGCAGCCGGTCCCAGGTGCGGTGCGAGGACATCTCCCCGATCTGACTGAGCGCCATCTGCGCGTATCGGCGCGCCTCCCCGGGCTCGTTGGCCAAGAAGCAGGCGGAGGCCATGGAGAGCTGGTCGAAGAGCATGGACCGCTCGCGTCCGCCCTCGCGCAGCTTGAGCGCGACCCTGGCGTGCTGCTGCGCCAGGCCCGCCGCGCCCGGGTCGTGCTCGGCCAGGGTGCGGTAGGTGAGCGCCTGCATCCCGTGCAGGTCGGCCTCGTCGAAGAACTGGAGCCAGCTCGGCCCCTGCTCGCCGGTGTCCTTGGCGAACAGCTCCTCGGCCTCCCCCAGCGTGCGCCGCGTGGCCTGGCTGTGGCCGAGCGAGGCGTGCGCCCATGCCTCGACGGTGCGCAGCATCGCGCGGGTGCGCGGCAGGTTCTCCGGACCGCTGCGGGCGTCGGCCACGCGCATCAGGTCCAGCGCGTCCGCCGGACGGCCCAGGTGCACCATCTGGCGGGCGGCGCGGGACAGCGCCTCCCCCGCGCGGGGCCGGTCCCCGGCCTCGCGTGCGGCGTGGACGGCCATCACGAAGTACTTCTGCGCCGTCGGCTCCAGCCCCACGTCGTGCGACATCCAGCCGGCCAGCACCGCCAGGTTGGCGGCCACCGTCCACAACCGCCGCTCCAGGTGCGCCGGGTGACGGTACGCCAGCATCCCGCTGACCTCGTTGAGCTGGCCCACCACCGCCTTGCGCTGGAGTCCGCCGCCGCGGGAGGCGTCCCACGCGCGGAAGATGTCCACCGAGGCCTCCAGCGAGTGCACCTCCTCCTCGCCGACCGGACCGCCCTCGTAGTAGTCGAGGGCGGGCACGGCGTCCCGCACCGCGCTCCCGGCGGAGCGGCTGAGCGGGCGGGACGCGGCGGAGGCGCTGCTGGTCATCCAGTCGTTGATCGGGCCGGCGATGGCGGCCCCGGCCACGAGCGCGGTGCTCGCGCCCATCAGTCCTCGTCGGTTGAGCATCAGGTCCATTCCCGTGAACTCGGTGAGGACCGCGGCCGTGCGTTCGGGCTGGGGCCAGGAGGCGTCCTCCGCGGGCTCGTTCGCGGGGTCGCCCGGAGCCCTGCCCCGGGTCAGGCCGAGGTCCTCAGGCGTGACTACTCGGCCGAGCTGCTCACTGAACAGAGCGGCGAGGATGCGGGGCACCGGGTCGCGCGGGATCTCCCCGCGCTCGATCCAGCGCCGCACCCGCGAGGTGTCGGTGGACAGCTGCTGCTGCCCCGCGACCGCCCCGCGCCGGTTGACCAGCCGCGCCAACTCGCCCTTCGACCAACCGGTCAGGGCGAACAGGTCGGCGAATCGGGTGTTCGGTCCTCTGCTCATTGCAAGCCCCCAGGTTCCTCGGCACCTCCGAGGCTAACGACGCGTCATGTGCCAGACGAGCATTCGCCACCTTTCGCCAGGGTCCGCCAACTGCCACGCCAACGGGCATGGGTGGTGATGTAGACCTGCGTCACCCCGCCCCAGGTCACAGCGGCACATGCCAGAAGCGGGGCCCAGGGTCAGGAGTGGCGCAAGGGGTGGCGCGACGCGCCACTCGCGCCAGGGCTGCGCTCCGCCGCAACCCGTCGGCGGTGCAACTCCCCAGGGTGCGCCGCCGGTTGGGCCGCTGACGGTTCCGCACCTGCGCGCCACCCCGCACACGCGGCGGACCAACCGGACCGCCGGCGGCAGCCCGCCACCTGAAGGGACCGGCTCCATTGATGTACTCGACCCAGCTCTCCCCCGCTCCGACGACCCGACCGGCCCCCGCGCCGCCCGCCGCCGGTCCGCTGCGTCGCCGCACACCCCTCACCGTGGACCCCCGGGCCCGTGACGCCTACGGCCAGCCGCTGCGGCGCGCCGTCCCGGTGCCGGCCCAGGGCCGCCCGCACC
>NZ_JBHSQJ010000006.1:11187-22414 GCF_042658505.1 Streptacidiphilus monticola
CGGGCGGCCCTGGGCCGGGTCACCCGGATATGCCCCACCTTCGTCCCCCGCCAGCTGGTCCGGGAGGACGCGCAGCACATCCTGGTCGCCGGGACGGCCGGGCGGACCCCGGTGGTGGCCAAGTGCCTGGCCCAACCCGCCGACGAGCAGGCGCAGTCGAGGTTCCGCCGGGAGATCGCCAGCTACCGCGCCTTCGTGCGGCACCGTCCGCCGGCGCGGCTGCCCAAGCTGGTGGCGGCCGACACCGAGCTGGGCGTCCTGGTGCTGGAGCGGGTGCCCGGACGGCCGGCCGCCCGTGAGCGCCACCCCGGGGACACGCCGACCCCCGGCGAGGTGCGCGCCATCCTGGGCGCGGTGCGCTCGCTCAACCTGTGGCGGCCGCCGAGCGGTGTCTTCGACGCCCCGCTGGACTACGCCCGGGAGATCGCGCGCTACCACGCCCTCGGCCTGCTGACCGACCGCGACCACGGGGACCTGCAGCAGCTGCTGCACGGGCTCAACCAGGTGACCCCGCAGTTCTGCCACGGCGACGCGCTGCTCACCAACGTGCTGCTCGCGCCCACCGGCCCGGTCCTGGTCGACTGGGAGCAGGCCGGCTGGTACCTGCCGGGTTACGACCTGGCGGTGCTGTGGGCCGTGCTGGCCGGGGACACCGCCGCCCGGCGGCAGATGAGCCAGGTCGCCCAGGCGGGCGGCACCCTGGCCCGGGACGCGTTCCTGGTCAACCTGCTGCTGGTGCTGATGCGGGAGATCCGGACCTACGACGTCCCCGGCGCCGGGGAGGAGCAGCGCATCCTGATCCGCCGTCTGCACGAGGACGCCGGCCTGGCCCGCCGCGCGGTCCGCGCCGCCGTGGGGACCCGCTGACCGTCCGTCGCGGCGCTACGCCCCGGCGTCCGCTCCGGGACCGTCCGTCCCCGGAGCCAGCACGCCGGCTCCCGCTTCGGCGAACAGCTGCTCCTCGGGGGGCAGTTGGGCGCGGAGCGCGAGCAGGTCCCGCAGCTGCCGCTCCAGCGGATGACGGGTGGTCAGCGCGGCCGGTCCGGACAGGCCGACCACGGCCCGCAGTGCCCGCTCCGCCGCGTCCAGCAGCGGCAGCCGCAGCAGTGCGGCCCGCCGCGGCGTGCTCGGGTCAGCGCGGTCCAGACGCGCGGCGAGACCGTCCAACTGCTCCTCGGCGCCCAGGAGTTCGGCCTCGATCCGGCCGAGGGCGACGGTCGGCGCCAGCCCCTGGCGGCGCAGCCGGAACAGCAGCCAGTCCCGTGCCGAGCGGGCGATGCCGAGGCCCACGGCCGGCCCCACCAGGTACCGCAGCACCTGCAGGTAGGCGTCCGGTTCACCCGGCAGCAGCGCCTCCTCGGTGACCGGCACGTCCTCGAGCAGCAGGTCGTGCCCACTGCCGGCGCGCAAGCCGAGCTGCTCCCAGTCGTGCTCCACGCGAAGCCCGGGGGCGTCTCCCGGGACCAGGAAGGTCCCGGCGTCCTTACCCGGCACTTCGAAGGCGAACCAGTCGAGCGCGTCCGCACCGGACACCCGCTCCACCCGCCCGCCGAGCCGCAGCCCGTCCTCCGTCCGACGGGCCGTCAACTCGGGCGCGGGCAGCACGCCCAGCAGCACCGGACGCCGTTTGGACTCGGCGACGAGTCCCCGGTAGAGCAGCTCCGGCCAGATCCGCCGCCGCGCCTGCGCCGCGTGCAGCACCAGCGTGTCCGCGACCAGCAGCGCCACCGAGGGGTCACCCCGCCCCAACTCGACCAGCACGCGCACGAGTTCCACGGGCCCGGCACCGCCCCCGCCCTGGCGCGGCGGAGCGCCGAGCAGCAGCAGGCCGGCCTCGTGGACGACTTCGACACCCTGGTACGGGAAGCCGCCCTCCCGATCGTGCTCCTCGGCGCGGGCAGCGAGCAGGTCCACCACCCGCGGCAGCCGGGCGGCCAGGTCGTCACTGCTGGTGGGCGGGGTGGTTCGGGGCATGCCAGGAGGCTAGGAAGCGGCGGTTCGTGCGTCAATCAAGGCCCGCAGGGCGGGATCTGGCGGCGACAGAACTATCCCGCACGGTCCGCGCCCGGAGCCTTGCCGGACGCCACCCACGGCCTCAGACCTTGAACATGTCCGCGGGCAGCGGCTTCATCAGCTTGTAGAGGTCGTCGCTGATCGGACGGTCCCAGGTGACGACGGTGACCAGGATGTCGTCGCCGCGGCCGAACTGGACGCAGGCGACCCGGCTCTCGCTCAGCTTGATCTTCTTCACCACGAGCAGCGCGTCGTCCAGCATGACGGGGAAGTCCTCGGTCTCCGCCACCTCGACCGGCTCGTCGTAGCCGACGGCGGCGAGCATCTGCCGCACCTCGAAGGGGACGCCGTCCTCGGGGTCGCGGGCGGGCGAACCGGAGGGCAGGTTGCCGATCAGCATGGACGGGCCGCGACCGCCCATCAGGTCGTAGCGCAGGAAGACCCCCTGGCAGGCTCCGTCCTCCGGGTCGGGCAGCAGGGCCGCGCCGAAGTCGCCCGGCCAGTCGCCCGGGTCCACGGCGAGAACGTCGAAATCCGGACCTGCGGGGGCGCCCGAACGGCGGCGGAGGAAAGCCATGCGCTCATGTTACGTGCCCGTTCGGGTTACAGCGGTGTGGCCTCCGGATGACGACGGATGGCTACTCGCCCGTACCGCGGGGCGCGAGTTGACGCCGCGATCACGTTCCGATTACGGTCGCTGACATGAGGGGGCCGAGACGCTTGGTGAACAGGTGTCAATTCCACCTTGTGAGGGCGGTTTCGGCTGCGTTCGGCGGCTGAATGCGTCAGCCTGGTGCAGGGGCGGCAAAGTCGCCGCCCGAAAAACGGCCCTCGATTCCCTGGACTCGTCGCTGATGGCTGCGTCTGCGGCCCGGCGGCGACGGGGCCCGTACCTCGCCGCGTGGGGGCGTGCGGGATGCGGGCTTTGCGCCGCGTCGACCCCGTGGGGGTGGTCGGCGCGGCGCCCTTTCGTCTCCCTTTCCCGCGTTCCCGCGGGCGTACAAAGACAGCGCGCTGCCAAACCTGCGGGCTCAGGCGCGCACACCGTCACCGAATCAGGTGAGGTCGAACTCGCCGTCCCGGGCGCCGAGGACGAAGGCGTTCCACTCGGCCGGGGTGAAGATCAGCGCCGGACCGTCCGGGCTGCGGCCGTCCCGCATGGCGATGAATCCGTCGACGAACGCGATCTGCACATCCCCCAAGCCCTGGCTGGTGGACTGCCACTGGGCCGCGCTCAGGTCGAGCTGCGGCTTCCGGCCGTCCTCGAGCACCCCTGCCCCGCCCGTGCCGCCGTGGTCGAAGAACGCGTCGCTTGCCACCTGCTGCTCCTCCCGCCGTCGTTGATCCCACTGTATTCCCAGCACCGGGGAGGAGAAGAGACCTTCGACAGGATCGCTCGCACGAGTGACGGCCCTTCAGGGTTGAACCCGGAACCGACCCTGAACCTGTGTCCGACCGGCAGTGGGGAGCCCCCGCTGTCCGCGGGCGCGGCTACCGTGGGAGAGCGGGCGAGTCGGAAGGAAGGCGGGGTGGGCATGGACACGTTGCTGATGGTCCTCGGTCTGGTCCTGGTGCTGGCGGTCGGCCTGGGGGCGCTGGTCGTCGCGGCGCTGGTCCGGGCGGCGCGGGCGGCGTCGGCCAAGGCGGAACGGGTGGCGCTCAGGGCCCGCAGCCTGGCCGGCCCGGGCAGCACCACAGGGCGCATCGCCTCCGTCCGGCTGGGCCTGCGCAACTCGCTGGAGTCCACCCGTCGGGTGCTGGAGGCCGCCCACCAGGAGGACGGCCAACTCGCGGACGCGATGGCCCTGTTGAAACGACTGGACCGCTACGGCGCCGAGGTGGACGCCGACCTGCGGCAGTTGGAGCGCGAACCGGACGCGGCCCGGGCCGCCGACCGCCTGGGGGCCTTCGAGGAGCGGGCCGAGCGCGTGCGTGCCGCGGCGGACCAGCTGCGCTGGGCCACGCAGGACCGCGCGCACCGGCTCGCGGACGACGAGCTCACCCGCCTCGGCGCGGAGTGCGCCCAGGAGGCCGAGGCCCTGCGCCACTGGCAGCGCGGCGCGCTGCCCCGCGAGGCCTGACCGCCGGCGCGATTCCGGGCGCGGGCCCCCGCCGTGGCTCCGCACCCCGCGCCAGGCACGGCTTCCGCGGGAGGGTGCCGACAGGGCTTCCGCGGGAGGGTGCCGGCAGGGCTTCCGCGGGAGGGTGCCGGCAGGGCTTCCGCGGAGGGTGCCGGCGCGGTTCCGCAGGCGGGGTCGGCTCACGGCAGCGAGGGGTCCGAGAGCGACGGGTCCGGCACCGAGTCGACGAGCAGCACACCCGTCAGTCCGAGCAGGAGCACCACCAGGCCGGCCACGGCGAACACCCCGCCGAAGACGCAGACCATGACGCTTACCCCGGCCAGCGCGCCGACGCTGGTGTCCGCCGGCACGGCCAGGTCGGGCCGGTCCGGCAGGTAGCGCACCGGCACGTGGTCCCCCACGACCCGTGGCCGGTTCCCGGAGTCCTCGATCCGGTACTCGCGGCCGTCCGCCGCGCGGAAGCCGATGATCACATGGCGCTCGCTCGCGCGGTCCTGACGGTGCGTCACATAGGTGTCCAGCACCCGCCCTTCGGCCGTGAGCCCCTGCCGCAGCGCCCCGGTGGCCTGCCGGGCCCGCCGGATCGTGAGGAAGGGCATGCCCACGCCCATGGTGAGGAAGGCCAGCCCGATGACGACGGCCACCGCGGTGACCGCCCCTGCTCCCACGCCCCCCATGAAGTCCTCCGTCGCCCTGGGGAGTCGTTGATCGTCTCCGCCACGCGGTGAGCATCGCACCCCGGCCGGGCCCCGTACGAAAATCCGTGGCCCCGTTCCCGGGCCGTACCTAGCGTGGGACGGTCCCGTGACAGACACGGGGCCCCGACTCGGAAGGGAACCGACGCCATGTCCTCCTCGCTCGGGCCGTTCGGCCCGCTCGCCGCCGCCCTCGCCGATCCGGTCAGGCTGGAGCTCTACGCCCGGACCGTCGTCGCCGGTCCGGCGGGCCTGGTCCCTGCGGGCGCCGCGGAGCGGAAGGTCCTCGCGCGGCTGGCCCAGGCTGGACTGGTCCGGCTGGCCGAGGACGGCACCGCGACGGCGGTCGTCACCGCCTTCGCCGACGCGCTGCGGCCCGCCCGGCCCGCCGCCGAGGCGCAGGACGAGGTGGCCGGTCTGCTGCAGGACGGCCGGATCACCGCCATACCGGTTCGCCCCGCCAAGCGCCGCGCGCTGCTGGAGTACGTCACCGCACGCGCCTTCCGACCCGGCGAGCACTACGCCGAACCGGAGGTCAACATGGCACTGCGGCAGTACTGGGACGACTACCCGGCCCTGCGCCGCTACCTGGTGGAGAGCGGGCTGCTCACCCGTTCCGCGGACGGCAGCAGCTACCGCGTCGCGGCCTGACCGCTCTCCTGGGCCGGCAGTTCGCGCAGCCCGGCCGCCGTCAGGCTGCCGGGCGCCCGGCCCTCTGCAGCGAACTGCCGTACCAGCCGCTGCAGTTGGGCGTTCAGGGGCGCGACCGTCCCGTGCAGGCGGGCCAGCAGCGCGATCTCGCCGTTGAGGTGGTCGGCTTCGACGGAGCCGGTGCCCCGGGAAAGGCTCTGCCAGGTCGAGCCCCCGACGCGGCCGTAGCCCGGGATCGGCCGGACGTCCATCCGGTCGGCCTGGACGGCCATGCGCTCCTCGTCCGTGGCCCAGTCGATCCCGGCGGCCGTGAGCACCCGCTCCCCCTCCTCGCGCACGGCTAGGTAGAGGTCCTCGTTCCCTGCCAGGCCGTCCCTTCCGAGCAGCGCCTCCAGGGCGTTGCCGAGGTTGTTCAGCAGCTTGCCGTACTTCCAGCGCATCGCGTCCGGTGCGACCGGGGCGTCGAACCCCGCCGCGACCAGGTCCGAGGCGATCTGCTCCGTGAACGCGCCGACGCCGCCCGGGTACTGGCCCAGCGTCAGGATGCCGCTCAGCGGAGCCGTGTGGCTGACCACGACGCCCGGCTCCAGGTGCGTGGCGGGCAGCCACACGCAGGCCGCGACGACCTGGGGGAACAGGCGCAGGGCGGTCCGCTCGTTGCTGACCCCGTTCTGCGCGCAGACCACCGGCGTGTCCTGCGCGCCGGGCAGGGCCGCCCATTCGGTGAGCGCGGCGGCGGTGTCCTGGGACTTGACGGCGAGCACCAGCACGTCGCCCGGCAGCAACGCGCCCAGCTCCGCCGCGCCGCCCACCGCGGGAAGGCGCAGCGTCTCCGCCCCGCCGGGAGTGACCAGCCGCAGACCCTCCCGCCTCAGTGCTTCGAGGTGCGCGCCCCTGGCGACCAGCACCACCTCGCGCCCGGCCTGGGCCAGCCGGCCGCCGATCGTGCCGCCGACGGCACCCGCCCCGATGATCACGTAACGCATCGTCAGATCCTATGCGGCGGAGGAGGCCCGGTGTCAGGTCCACCTGCGGGTGAGCTGCGCGACGGCGGGCAGGTCGCTGCGGACCCGGATCAGGGACACCGGGACCGGCCCCATCGCCCTGGCCCAGTCGGGGAGTGGGGCGGGGCCGCCCGCGCCGGGCATCGCGCGCAGCCGGTGGGCCACCTCCTCCGCGCCCGAGGGGCGCGCGTCCGGGTCCTTGGCGAGCAGGTGCAGCACCAGCCGCTGCAGCTCCTCGGGGATCTCCGGGCGCAGCCGCCGGGGCGGCAGCGGCGGGTCGTCGCGGTGCTGGAGCAGGATCACCAGTGGGTCGCCCTGGTGGAACGGCGGGTGGCCGACCAGGAGTTCGTACAGGACGCAGCCGAAGGAGTAGAGGTCGCTGCGCTCGTCGACGCCGCTGCCGTCGATCTGCTCGGGCGACATGTAGGCGGGGGTGCCGACCGGGAAGCCGCCGCCGTGGTGGCGGCTGGTGACGCCGAGGTCGCTGCCCAGCCGGGCGATGCCGAAGTCGCAGATCTTGACGGCGCCGTCGGGGGTCCGGATCAGGTTGCCGGGCTTGAGGTCGCGGTGGATGACGCCGCGGGCATGGGTGTACGCGAGCGCGGCGGCGATCTGCTCGGCGGCCGCCACCACCTCCGGGACGGGCAGCGGCCCGGGCGGCGGGCCTTCGAGCAGCCGTCCCAGGTCGGCCCCTTCGAGCAGCTCCATGACCAGGAACAGGATGCCGTCCCACTCGCCGAAGTCGTGGATGACGGTGATGCCGGGATGCTGCAGGCCCGCGGCCAGGCGGGCCTCCCGGCGGAAGCGCTCGCGCAGCAGCTCGGGCGGCCCGCCGCCGCTGCCGCTGTCGGGGCGCAGCAGTTTGACGGCGACGCGGCGGCCCAGGTACTCGTCCTCCGCCGCCCAGACCTCCCCCATGCCGCCGCGCCCGATCCGGTCCAGCAGCCGGTACCGGCCCAGGACCAGGATGTTCTGCTCCACCGCTTCGCGCCCCCGCCTCGCCGTCGGTCCGCCTCGCTCGTCCGCCTCACAGTATGCGGGCCGGGTACCGCGCTGTTCAGCGACCCCTCCAGGTTTTCCACAGGCCCGACCGGACGTGCTTGACGCGGCTTCCGTCTCGGGCCAAGGTGCGGGTACCTACCCACCCGTAACCAAGGGAGAGTCCTCGTGGACGCGGACGTCATCGTCGTGGGCGCCGGCCTGGCCGGCCTGGTCGCGACGGCCGAGCTGGCCGCCGCCGGGCGCCGCGTACTGCTGCTCGACCAGGAGAACGCGGCCAACCTGGGCGGCCAGGCCTTCTGGTCCCTCGGCGGCATCTTCCTGGTGGACTCGCCCGAGCAGCGGCGCATGGGCATCAAGGACTCCTTCGACCTGGCCTGGCAGGACTGGGAGGGCACGGCGGGCTTCGACCGGGACGAGGACGAGGACCTGTGGGCGCGTCAATGGGCGCGCGCCTACGTCGAGTTCGCGGCCGGCGAGAAGCGGGCCTGGCTGCGGGAGCGGGGCGTCGGCTTCGTCCCGATCGTCGGCTGGGCCGAGCGCGGCGGCTACGACGCCCTCGGCCACGGCAACTCGGTGCCGCGCTTCCACCTCACCTGGGGCACCGGCCCGGCGGTCGTGGAGCCCTTCGCCCAGCGGGTGCTGGCGGCGGTCGAACAGGGGCTGGTGACGCTGAAGTTCCGGCACCAGGTGGACGAACTGCTCACCGGGGCGGCCGGCACGGTCGAGGGCGTCCGCGGCACCCTGCTCGAGCCCAGTGACACCGAGCGGGGGGTGAAGTCCTCGCGCACCGCCGTGGGCGAGTTCGAACTGCGCGCGCAGGCGGTCGTGGTGACCTCCGGCGGCATCGGCGGCAACCACGACCTGGTCCGGGCCAACTGGCCGGCCCGGCTGGGGGAACCGCCGGCCACCATGGTGACGGGCGTGCCGGCGCATGTGGACGGGCGGATGCTCGGCATCAGCGAGGCCGCGGGGGCCCGGCTGGTCAACCGGGACCGGATGTGGCACTACGTCGAGGGCATCCAGAACTTCGCCCCGATCTGGCCGGGCCACGGCATCCGCATCCTGCCCGGCCCGTCCTCGCTCTGGCTCGACGCCACCGGGCAGCGCCTGCCGGTGCCGCTCTTCCCGGGCTTCGACACCCTGGGCACCCTGGCCCACCTGCGGCAGACCGGCTACGACTGGTCCTGGTTCGTGCTCACCCAGAAGATCATCGAGAAGGAGTTCGCCCTCTCCGGCTCCGAGCAGAACCCGGACCTCACGTCCAAGGACATCCGCAAGGCGGTGGCCGCCCGCGTCGGCAAGGGCGCTCCCGCCCCGGTCGAGGCCTTCAAGCGGCACGGCGCCGACTTCGTCGTGGCGGACACCCTGGCCGAGCTCGTCGAGGGCATGAACCGGCTCACCGAGAAGCCGCTGCTGACGCTGGAGCAGATAGAGCGTCAGGTCGTCGCCAGGGACCGGGAGATGGCCAACCCCTACACCAAGGACCTCCAGGTCACCGCGATCCACGGCGCCCGCGCCTACCGCGGGGACCGGATCTCCCGCGTCGCCTCCCCGCACCGCCTGCTCGATCCGAAGGCGGGTCCGCTGATCGCCGTCAAGCTGCACGTGCTCACCCGGAAGACCCTCGGCGGCCTGCAGACGGACCTCGACAGCCGGGTCCTGGGCGCGGACGGCGCACCGATCCCGGGCCTGTACGCGGCGGGCGAGGTGGCCGGCTTCGGCGGCGGCGGCATGCACGGCTACCGCGCGCTGGAGGGCACCTTCCTGGGCGGCTGCCTCTTCTCCGGCGGGGCGGCGGGCCGCGCGGGCGCCGAGGCGGTCGGCAGGTGACGCCCCCGCTCCGGATCGCGGTCCTCGGCGCGGGCAGCATCGGCTGCTACCTCGGCGGCCGCCTCGCGGCCGCGGAGGCGGCGCGGGTCACCCTGATCGGCCGCCCGGCGGCGATGGCCCAACTGGGCCGCGACGGCCTGCTCCTGACGGATGCCCACGGCGAACGCCCAGTGCCGCCGGAGGCGTTCGTCACGTCGACGTCCGCCTCGGCGGCGGCGCCGCCCGACGTGGTCCTGGTGACGGTCAAGTCCGGCGCCACGGCTGCGGCCGCCCGGGAGCTCGCCCCGCACCTCAAGCCGGGCGCGGTGGTGGTCAGCTTCCAGAACGGCCTGCGCAACCCGGCCGTCCTGGCCGCGGAACTGCCGAAGGCGACCGTGCTGGCGGGGATGGTGCCCTACAACGTCCTGCAGACCGCGCCCGGCCGCTTCCACCGGGGCACGGGCGGCGTCCTCATGCTGGCCGACGACCCGTCAGCGGGCCCGCTGCTGCCGGCCTTTGCGGCGGCCGGGCTGACCGTGCAGCCACGCGCGGACATGCCCGGGGTGCAGGCGGCCAAGCTGTTGATGAACCTCAACAACGCGGTCAACGCCCTCTCCGGGCTGCCGCTGCGGGAGCAGCTCGGTCAACGCGCCTACCGCGTCTGCCTGGCCCGCTGCCAGCGGGAGGCCCTCCGGGCCCTGCGCGCGGAGGGCATCGAGCCCGCGCGGATGTCCCCGGTACCGCCCCGCCTGATGCCCCTGCTGCTGCGCCTGCCGGACGCGGTCTTCCGTCGCGTCGCCAAGCAGACCCTCGCGGTGGATGCCCAGGCGCGGTCGTCCATGTGGGAGGACTTCCAGCGCGGCCGGCGGACGGAGATCGACGCCCTGCAGGGGGAGGTGGTGGCCCTGGCCAGCAAGCATGGGCTTGCCGCCCCGGCCAACTCCCGCCTGGCCGAACTGGTCCGCGACGCGGAATCCACCACGGCCCCCGCCCCCTGGTCCGGCCCCGCCCTCCTCTCCGCCCTCAGCCCCCGGTAGCGGCGCGAGGCTGCGGACATGTGCGGCTCCGCCGCGTGGGCGCGACCAGCCCACCACCCCTGAGGCCCCGTCAGGCCCCTCAGGGGTGCGAGGCTGCAGACTTGTGCCGCTCCGCCGCGCGGACGCGACCAGCCAGCAACCCCCGGGGGTTCGCCCCGCAGACGGGGCCGAACCTCCCCGCGCGGTGGGCGCCCCCCAACCCACCACCCACACGGGCGCTCGCCCCGCAGACGGAGCCGAACCTCCCCACGCGGTGGGCGCCCCCCCAACCCACCACCCACACGGGCGCTCGCCCCGCAGACGGAGCCGAACCTCCCCACGCGGTGGGCGCCCCCCCAACCCACCACCCACACGGGCGCTCGCCCCGCAGACGGAGCCCAACCTCCCCACGCGGTGGGCGCCCCACCAACCCACCAACCCCCGGAGGTTCGCCCCGCAGACGGAGCCCGCCCTCCCGGGCAGTGGGCTGGTCGCGCCCAGGCGGCGGAGCCGCGCGTGTCTGCAGCCTCGCGCCCCTGAAGGCCCCTGCCGGCCCCTACCGGGGCTCAAGAGGGCGGGCGGCAGCCATGCCGAGGAGGAAACCCGCCGCCGCCGTCACGCCGGGCACGCTGAGGATGGGCGTGAGCAGCGCCTCCGCGCCCAGCGCGGCCACCGCAGCGCCCGCCGCGAGGACGACGGGCGTCGACCGCGGCGACAGCGCGAGCGCCCACAGCGCCCAGGCGAATGCCGCCGTCAGCAGGGCCAGTCCGGGCAACCCCTGCTGCGCGGCGACCTGCAGAGCGGCCGACGGCGGGGCGGCCGCGTCCGGGGCTGCGAAGCCAGAGCCCCGCAGCGGGGAGGCCCTGACCGCGTCCAACGCCTGGTGCCAGAGGGCGACATGACTGCCCGTCACCGGCGGCTCGGCCGTGCGCGTCGCCGCCGCGGCCACCACGGCC
>NZ_JBHSQJ010000006.1:22454-71416 GCF_042658505.1 Streptacidiphilus monticola
GCACGAGCGCCGTCCCCCGCCGCCGCGTCCGTCCGGTCGCCGCGGCCACCACCAACACCCCGCCGCAGGCAAGGAATCCGGCCACCGAGCCGGTCGCCAGCGACTCCCCCACCAGACCCAGCGCGACCAGACCCAGGACCACCCGCAGCGCGGCCGATCGGGCCGTCCGCAGCGCCGCGCAGCACGCGCCCGCGCCCAGCGCCAGCAGAGCGGCGTCCGCGTCGGCCTGCCGCAGCGGCAGCGCGACCGGATCGCCCGACAGGCCGCCCGGCAGCGCCAGCGGGAGCAGCACGACCACGCCCGCGGCGGCGACCAGGCTGCCCAGGGGTGCGACGGCGCCCGCGATGCGCCCGGCGGCGTAACCCGCGGTCACGGCGAGCAGGGCGAGCAACTGGCCCTCCGGCCCGACGTCCCGGCCGGCCGCTGTGTAGACGGCCCAGGCCGCCGAGGCGGTCAGCAGCACCGCGCCCGCGACATCGCATGCCGTGCCCGCGGAGGCGGACCGCGCCGCGGTCTCCGCCATGGAGCCCCCCTCCATCCCCACCTGCAGGGACCAAGGTAAGCCCGGCCATGGCCGAATGCGCCCCCTCGACGCGAAGATCGTCGGAAACTTCGGGCAGGTACCCTCGGCCCATGGCGATTCCCGAGTTCGTGCGCGACCTCCGCGCCATGATCGGCGACCACCCGCTGTGGATGAGCGGCGTCTGCGCCGTGGTGCTGGACCCCGACGGCGAGCGGGTGCTGATGAACCGCCGCGCGGACACCGGCCGTTGGGCGCTCATCGGCGGCATCATCGATCCGGGCGAGCAGCCTGCCGCCGCTGCGGTCCGCGAGGTGCGCGAGGAGACCGGCGTCGAGATCGTCGTCGAGCGGCTCGTCAGCGCGATCGCGGACCCGCCGGTGCGGTTCGCGAACGGCGACCGGGCCCAGTTCCTGTGCCTGACCTTCCTGTGCCGGGCCGTCGGCGGTACCGCCCGCGTCAACGACGACGAGTCGCTGGAGATCGCCTGGTTCCCGCTGGACCAGGTGCCCGAACTCCCCCCGCATGCCGCCCGCCGCCTCGAACTCGCCCTCGGCACAGGCACGGAGGCGTTCTTCGAAGCTCCGTGACCGGATGAGGGGAGCCGCCCGCGAGGCCCGGCCGGGCCGTCCCGCGGCTCAGAGCTTGCGCACCCGGTAGGCGTCCTCGGCCGCCTCGACGACGGCGGCCAGGTCGCCGCCCGCCGTCGCGGTGGCGACGGCGGCCACGGCCCCCTCCACCAGCGGCGCGTCGCACACCCGCAGCGGGAAGGGCAACCCCAACTCCTCTGCGCGGTCCAGCAGTTCCCGGACGATGCGCACGGAGCTGCCCAGGTCGCAGAGGACGGCCACGCCGACGCCCTGGTCGACCCGCCGGGCTCCGGCCACCACGGCGGTGGCCCGCACGCCGGGAACGCCCTCGCGCGGGCCGCCGACCGCACCGACCGGCGCGGGGTCCTCCCCACCGAGCAGCCCCACGGCCATGACCGCGACTGCTTCCGCGACCGCCCTGCTGTGTGCCACCAGCAGCACGCCCACCCGGTCGTGCGTGGGCAGCGGCAGCAGCCGCAGCGGCGCCGGCAGGTCGCCCGGCTCCGTGTCCGGGACCGCGTGCAGGGGCACGATCTCGGCCTGGTCAGACATCTCCACCTCCGCGCCAAGGTTAGTCCGCGGCCCGATCGGGCCGCCCCCGCCGCGCCGCCGTGATCACGAAAGCCGCCACCCCGCCGCCCCTGGCCCGCCGCCCCCGGTCCGCCACAACCCGTGCCCGCCCCCCGTGCCCGCCGGGGGTGCGCACGACTACAGGCCGAGCGAGTCGGCCACGTCCTCGACGACGAAGGAGAAGAACGGGCCGGCCGGGTCCGCGGAGCCGACCAGGTGGCCGAAGAGTTCGAAGCTGATGACGCCGTAGACCTGCGTCCACGCCGCGATCCCGCGCGCCAGCGCGGCCGGCGGCAGACCCGGAGACAACTCGTCGGCCACCGCCGTCAGTTGTGCCGCGAGCTCTCCCTCCGGCACCCGCGTTCCGGCCTCCGGTGCCGTCCCCGCGTCGACGGCCTCGCGCAGCAGGGCAACCAGCGCGAGCGGGACCCGGGCGGCTGCCGCGACCGTCTCCTGGGGGGCGGCGTACCCCGGCACCGGCGTGCCGTACAGCAGGGCGTACTCGTGGGGGTGCGCCAGCGCCCAGTCCCGCACCGCGTGGGCCAACGCCCGCCACCGCCCGCGCCGGTCGGCCCCCTCCGCCTCGGCCGCGGCGAGCGCGGCCTCGGCCGCGTCGCCCAGGGCGTCGTAGGCGTCGAGGATCAGGGCCGTCAACAGGTCGTCCCGGCTGGGGAAGTAGCGATAGAGCGCCGAGGAGACCATGCCCAGCTCGCGGGCGACCGCGCGCAGCGAAAGCTGCTGCGCGCCCTGTGCGGCGAGCTGACGGCGGGCCTCGGCCTTGATCTCCCGGGTGAGTTCCTCACGGGCCCGTTCGCGGGCGGTCTTGATCGCAGCCATGGAAGCAGTGTGCCACATCGAGAGCACCGCTCCGAATGGCCTTGCGGATACGGCACGCCCCGGGTGACGTCTTGCGTTCGAGTGCACTCGAACTCCTAGGCTGCGGGGCCATGCGCTACCGATCCCTCGGCGGAACCGGCATCCAGGTCAGCGTCCACTGCCTGGGCACCATGATGTTCGGCTCCGTGGGCAACCCCGACCCCGACGCCTGCGCCCGCATCCTGCACCGGGCCCTCGACGCCGGCATCAACTTCGTGGACACGGCCGACATGTACTCCGGCGGCGAGTCCGAACGGATCGTCGGCAAGGCGCTGGCCGGACGCCGGGACGAGGTCGTGCTCGCGACGAAGTTCCACTTCCCGATGGGCGAGGGCCCCAACCAGGGCGGCAACTCCCGTCGTTGGATCGTCCGCGCGGTCGAGGACAGCCTGCGCCGCCTCGACACCGACTGGATCGACCTCTACCAGGTCCACCGCCCCGACCCGGCCACCGACGTCGAGGAGACGCTGGCCGCGCTCACCGACCTGGTCCGGGCAGGGAAGATCCGCGCCTTCGGCTGCTCGTCCTTCCCGCCCTCGGAGCTGGTCGAGGCGCAGCACACCGCCGAGCGCCGGGGCCTGTACCGGTTCCGCACCGAGCAGCCGCCCTACAACCTGCTCGCCCGCGGCGTCGAGCGCGAGCTGCTGCCCACGGCCCAGCGGCACGGCATGGGCGTGCTCACCTGGAGCCCACTCGGCTGGGGCTTCCTGACGGGACGTTACCGCCAGGGCCGGCCAGTCGACCTGACCCGCGGCCGGGCGGCGCTCAACCCCGCCCGCTTCGATCCGGACCGGCCGGAGAACGCCGCCAAGCTCGCCGCCGTCGAGCAGTTCGCCGCCCTCGCCGACGAGCTGGGCCGCCCCCTGCCCGAGCTCGCGGTGGCGTTCCCCGTCACGCACCCGGCCGTCACGTCGGTGATCCTCGGCCCCCGTACCGAGGAGCAGCTCGACGGGCTGCTCCGCGCCGCCGACCTGGAACTCGACGACGACCTGCTGGACCGCCTCGACGCCATCGTCCCGCCCGGTACCGACACCTACCGGGCCGACGGGGCCTGGCAGCCCCCGGCTCTCACCGAGCCGGCGCTGCGCCGCCGCCCGTCGGGGCAGCGCGCGGCGGCGGGCGCGGCCTGACGCTCCGTCAATACCCGTCACCGCGTTCGGGCGCGTCGGACCCACCGCGACCTGCGGATCGGTCGGACCCACCGGGACCCGCGGACCCGTCGGACCCACCGGACATGGGAATCCGTCGGACCCACCGGGACGTGCGGACGCGTCAGCCGCCGCGCTCAGCCGAGCAGGTGCTCGTCCACCCAGGCGGCGAGCAGCTTGGCGCAGTCGTCCACCGACTCGCGCCAGGTCCGGCCCGCGCCCTCGCCCGCCGTGTCGCTGACGTGCTTGACCAGGCGCACCGGCAGCCCGGCCCGCAGCGCGCCGGCGGCGACGGCATAGCCCTCCATGTCCACGAGGTCCGCCTGCGCGGCCAGCCGGGCACGGGCGGCCTCCTCGGAGACGAACAGGTCGCCCGTCGCCAGCACCGGCCCGCCGTGCTGACCCAGCGTCAGCGGCGGGCCGAAGACCTCCCCGGTCAGCAGTTGGAGTACCCGGTCGTCCAGGTCGTGCTGGAGCACCCGGCTCACCTCGAAGGTGCCCGACAGCCCGTCCCGCAGCGCGCCCGCCGTGCCGAGGTTGACCACCGAGGCCGGGCGCACCGGACCGGCCAGCGCCGAGCCCACGGCCAGCGCCGCGTTCACCTTGCCCATGCCGGTGAGCAGCACCGGGAGTCCGTCCCCGAGGTAGGCGGCCTCCTCGCGCACGGCGACGACGAGCAGGGGGCGGTCGGGACGGAGTTCTCCGAGAAGCTGCATGGGGCCAGGGTATCCAGCGCGCCGGGGCCGCCCGGCCACCCGTTCGCATCAGCCCGCGCTGCCGCCGCACCGCCCCGCTTCTAGCGTGGCCGGGAGGGTGCGAGGAGGCGGGGATGACGGACGGGACCAGCGGGGACCGGCAGGATCTGGTGGACGAGACGGCTCGGGCGCTGCTGCGTGCCTGGCCGGTGGAGGCGGAGTTCGAGGCGGAGGCGCTGCGCCGCCACTACCTGCCCGCGGAGCTGGTCCGGTCGCGCGACCTGACGCGGCCTCAACTCTTCTCCCCCACCCCGGTGCTGTGGCAGGCGCCGCCGCCCTCGCCGCCGCGCGACCCCTGGCCGGCCCGGCTCGCCGGGGGCGGCGTGCTCTGCGCGGGCCTCGGGGTCGGTGCCTACTTCTTCGGGCTGGGGGTGCACGCCGCCGGCACCGGTCTGTGGGCGGTGGCCGCGGTGCTGCTCGGCGCGGGCTTCCTCCGCCACGGCCTCGGCGGCGGCTCGGGCCGCGTCAACATCCGAATCGACAACCGGAACAGCCGCTGACCCCGTACGTTGGCGGCATGACGACCGAAGAGACCTGGCAGACCGTCGACTCCTACCTCACGGACACCCTCGGCCTCAGCGATCCCGCGCTGGAGGCCGGCCTCAAGGCCGCCGACGCGGCAGGACTCCCCCGGATCGCGGTCTCCGCCGAGGCGGGCAAGCTGCTCAACCTGCTGGTGCAGATCACGGGCGCGCGCCGGGTGCTGGAGATCGGCACCCTCGGCGGCTACTCGACGACCTGGCTGGCCCGCGGCCTGCCCGGGGACGGCAAGGTGATCACCCTGGAGTACAGCGAGAAGCACGCCGGCGTCGCGCGCGCCAACCTGGACGCCGCGGGCGTGGGCGACAAGGTGGAGATCCGCGTCGGCGCGGCCCTGGACACCCTGCCGCAGCTGGAGTTGGAGCAGCTGGAACCCTTCGACCTGGTCTTCATCGACGCCGACAAGGAGAACAACCCGAACTACCTGCGCTGGGCGCTGCGGCTGTCCCGCCCCGGCACGGTGATCGTCGTCGACAACGTGGTCCGCAACGGCGCGGTCGCCGACGCCGCCAGCGACCGCCCCGACGTCCTCGGCACCCGGGCCGCCCTGGAGTACATCGCCGAGGAGCCGCGTCTGGACGGGACCGCGCTGCAGACCGTGGGCAGCAAGGGGTACGACGGCTTCGCGCTGGCCCGCGTGGTCTCCTGACCCCGAGTCGGACGTCGCCCCGTGCCTCCCGGGGGCTCAGACGCTGAACATCCCGGCGGGCGGAGGCGGCGAGGGCGCGGCCGTGGCATCCGTCACCGGCTCGGCCCCGGCGAACAGCCGGGCCAGCCGCTCCCCCGCCACCGCCCGCGCCGGGAAGGGGTCGCCGGCGAGCACCCGGGTCAGCTCCGCCTCGGGCAGCGCGGCGTCCGAGGCCAGCAGCACCAGGTTCCCGTAGCGGCGGCCGCGCAGCACGGCCGGTTCGGCGAGCACGCAGAGCTCGGGGAAGAGCGTTGCGGCGGACGCCAGTTGGCCGCGCAGGAAGTCGAGCGGCGCGCCGTCCGCCAGATTGGCGGCGTAGAGCCCGCCCGGGCGCAGCACCCGGCGCACCTCGGCCAGGAACTCCACCGACGTGACCTGCGCGGGGATCCGGTCCCCGCCGAAGACGTCCGCGACGACGACGTCGGCGCTGTCCGTCCCGGCGGAGGCGACGGCCTTGCGGGCGTCCGCCGCCGCCACCGTGATGCCCACGGGCCACGGCAGGACCTCACGGACCAGCTCGATCAGCGCCGCGTCGAACTCGACCACGTGCTGGCGGGAGCCGGGCCTGGTGGCGGCGAGGTAGCGCGGCAGGGTCAGCGCGCCGCCGCCCAGGTGCAGCACGTCCACGGGCGCCCCGGGCGCGGCCGCCCGGTCGACCGCGTGGGCGAGCCGCTGTACGTACTCGAACTCCAGGTAGGCGGGGTCGTCCAGGTCGACGTAGGACTGCGGCGCGCCGTCCATCGTCAGCAGCCAGGCATGCGGGCGGTCCAGGTCCGGCAGCAGCCGGGCCAGGCCGTGGTCCACCTGGCGGACCACCGGTTCGTCGTCGCTCACGTCGTCCTTTTAAGGGTCCCGAAAGATTTCTGGTTCCGGCGTACAACCTTCCCACAGCTGCGCTGGTCTCCCTCTGTGTTGGCGTCCACGACGGCCGCGACGGAAGGGAAGCCCGTGCGAGAGCTGATGCTGCGCAGCACCCCGCGCCGACTGACGGTGCTCGCGTTCCGCGAGATCCCCGACCGTGCCACGCTGCGCGCGCAGCTGGACCGGATCCAGCGGAACTCCGTCCCGGTCTCGCTGGCCCAGGTCGAGTCCGCGCTCAACGGCGGCCCCGCGCTGCCTCCGCGCTCCGTCCTGCTCACCTTCGAGAGCGGGCACCGCAGCGTGGTGACGCAGGCCCTCCCGGTGCTGACGGAGCGCCGGCTGCCCGCGGTGGCCTTCGTGGTCGCCGAGTTGGTGGACACCGAGCAGCCGTACTGGTGGGACGAGGCCGAGGCTCTGGTCCGCGCGGGCGGCTGGGCCCGCTGCATGCCCCCGGGCGTGGACGTGCGCGCCGCGCTGTCGGCCCTGCCCGACCCGGACCGCCGCCGCAGCCTGGCCGAACTCCGTGTGACCGCCCGTCACCAGGCCCCGGCGGCCGAGCAGTTGACCTCGGACGACCTGCGCGCCCTGCTCAACGCCGGGGTCTCCCTGGGCAACCACTCGCTCGGCCACGCCCCGCTGGCCTCCTGCGACAGCTACGCCCTGCACGAGCAGGTCGTCGGCGGCCACGACCGCATGGTCGCCCTGACCGGCGTGGCCCCGACGGCGTTCGCCTACCCGGACCACACACCGGATCTGCGTGCCTCGGCGCTGCTGCGCGAACTGGGCTACCGCCTGGCCTTCACCACGGACGGCCGGGACGTCGACCCCTCCCTGGCCCCGGACCACTTCGCGCTGAGCAGGATCGCCGTCGCCCCGGACCCCTCCCACCTGCGGTCCGACACCCTCTTCGCCCGCCTCCGCCTCCGCGTCCCCACCCCCGCCAGCGCACTCTGAGAACCCCGCAGGGGCACAGCCCCGCAGGGGCACAGCCCCGCAGGGGCACAGCCCCGCAGGGGCACGGGGAACTGCGCGAGCAACACACCAGTCGGGGAGGTTCGTCCCGCAGACGGGGACGGACGTCCCTCAGCGGTGTGTTGCCCGCGCAGTTCCCCGCGCCCCTGCGGGGGTGCGCCCCGGGGAGCCCGCAAGTGACCGTCCCTCGGAGAAGGTGAGGGCGGCGGGCGGGAGTTGCTCCTCGCGGCCGGAGCGGAGGACCGTCACCGTGCCCTCCCCCCGCTCCCGCAGGGGCCTCGCCCGACGCAGGGCCTGATCCACGACCGGCCGCGCGGACCCGAACAGGGGCAGCTCCGCCGCGCCCAGCGCAGCGCGAATCTCCGCCCCCAGCAGCTCGTAGTGCGTGCAGCCGAGGACCAGCCCCCGCAGGCCGCGCGGCGTGCGCGACGCCGCGCCGGCGACCGCCGTCGCGATCGCCTCCGCGTCGCCGCTCTCGACCGCGTCGGCAAGCCCGGGGCAGGCGACCTCGGCCACCTCCACCCCCGCCGCGAAGTCCGCGATCAGCCTGCGCTGGTAGGGGCTGCCGGTCGTGGCCGGGGTGGCCCAGATCGCGATGGGGCCGCCGGCCGCCGCCGCGGGCTTGATCGCGGGGACGGTGCCGATCACCGGGATGTCGGGCTCCAGTTCCGCCCGGATCTGCGGCAGCGCGTGCACGCTGGCGGTGTTGCAGGCCACGATCAGCGCGTCCGGCTTGTGCTCTGCCGCCGCGCGGGCGACCGCCAGGGCGTGGGCGGCGACGTCGTCCGGGGTGCGCGGGCCCCAGGGCATGCCGTCGGGGTCGGTGGAGAGCACCAGGTCCACGTCCGGGCGCAGAGCGCGCAGCGTCGCGGCGGCGGCCAGCAGGCCAAGACCCGAGTCCATCAGTGCGATCTTCACAGCACTCGACCCTATCCGATGACGTCCCGCCGCTCCCGCGCCGCGGGGTGCGGCATACTCCCCCGGGTGACGGTGTCGATCTGGATCTCCTGCGCGTCCCTGCTGGCCTGGCTCTGGCTGACGTTCTGTCAGGGAGGCTTCTGGCGCACGGATCAGCGTCTGCCGCCACGGCGCGAGGACGCGCCGCGGCCTCCGGTCGCGATCGTCGTCCCGGCCCGCGACGAGGCCGAGGTGCTGCCGCTCAGCCTGGCGAGCGTGCTCGCCCAGCGCTATCCGGGTGACGCCCGGGTGATCCTCGTCGACGACAACAGCACCGACGGGACGGGCGAGTCGGCCCGCAAGCTGGGCGCCGCCCCGGACGCGCGGCTCCCGTTGACCGTCACCACGCCGGGCGAGCCCCCGGCTGGCTGGACCGGCAAGCTCTGGGCGCTGCGCCACGGCGTGGAGGCGGCGGGGCCGGACATCACCTACCTGCTACTGACGGACGCCGACATCGCCCATGACCCGGACTCCCTGGACGCCCTGGTCGCCGCGGCGGAGACCGGCGGGTACGACCTGGTCTCGCAGATGGCCCGGCTCAACACGCAGACCCGCTGGGAGAAGCTGATCGTCCCGGCGTTCGTCTACTTCTTCGCCCAGCTCTACCCGTTCCGGTGGAGCAACCGCCCGGGCAGCCGGACGGCGGCCGCCGCGGGCGGCTGCACACTCGTGCGCCGGGACGCGCTGGAGCGCGCCGGGGGCGTGGCCGCGATCCGCGGCGCGGTGATCGACGACGTGAACCTTGCCCGCCTGGTGAAGCGCGCGGGCGGGCGGACCTGGCTGGGTCTGGCCGACCGCGTGGACAGCGTGCGGCCCTACCCCCGGCTGGCGCAGCTGTGGCACATGGTCGCCCGCAGCGCGTACGCGCAGCTGCGGCACAACGTCCTGTTGCTGGCCGGGACGGTCCTGGGGCTGGCGCTGGTCTACCTGGTGCCGCCCGTGTTCACCGTCCTCGGCGCCGTCACCGGCCGGCCCGGGGTCTGGGGGCCGGCGCTCGCGGCCTGGGCGCTGATGGCGGTGACGTTCAGTCAGATGCTGCGCTACTACCGGCTCCCGGCCTGGCAGTCGGTGCTGCTGCCGTTCACCGCCCTGCTCTACACGCTGATGACCGTCGACTCGGCCGTCCAGCACTGGCGCGGCCGCGGCGCGGCGTGGAAGGGCCGCACCTATCCCTGACGGGGCATCAGGAGGCGTCCGGGGGCGCATTGCTCACGGCATGCGCCCCCAGGGTGGCGCCCGCGACTCAGAGGGCCACTCCGAGCAGCGCGTCGGCGGTCCGGGAGATCAGCCCGGGGGCGGAGGTCTCGTCGCCGCCCTCGGCGGTCTGCAGGTCGGCCCAGGCGTCAATGGCCGCGAGGGCCGCCGGGGCGTCCAGGTCGTGCGAGAGCGCGGCGCGGACCGCCGCCAGGGTCGGCAGCGCGTCGGGACCGTCGGGACGGGAGACGGCGGCGCGCCAACGGGCGAGACGGGCCTGGGCGTCCTCGAGGTCCCCGGCCGTCCACTCCCAGTCTGAGCGGTAGTGGTGCGCCAGCAGGGCCAGCCGGATCGCGGCTGGATCGACGCCGTCCTTGCGCAGCCGGGACACGAAGACCAGGTTGCCCCGGGACTTGGACATCTTCTCGCCGTCCAGCGCCACCATGCCCGCGTGGACGTACGCCTTGGCGAACGGGTGCTCGCCGGTGGCCACCTGGCCGTGGGCGGCGCCCATCTCGTGGTGCGGGAAGGCGAGGTCGCTGCCGCCGCCCTGGACGTCGAAGCCGATGCCGAGGTAGCGCAGGGCGATGGCCACGCACTCGATGTGCCAGCCCGGGCGGCCGTGGCCCAGGGCCGTGTCCCAGGCGGGCTCGCCCGGGCGGGCGGCCAGCCACAGCAGCGGGTCGAGGCAGTGCTTCTTGCCCGGGCGGTCGGGATCGCCGCCGCGCTCGCCGAAGAAGCGCAGCATCTCCGCGGGGCTGTACCGGGAGACCGAGCCGAAGGCCGGGTCGGACTCGACCGAGAAGTAGATGTCGCCGTCCAGCTCGTAGGCGGCGCCCTTGGCCAGCAGGTCCTGCACCAGGGGCACGATGAGCGGGATGGACTCCACCGCGCCGACGTACTCGCGCGGCGGCAGCATGCGCAGGGCGGTCATGTCCTCGCGGAAGAGCGCTGTCTCCCGCTCGGCCAGGGCCACCCAGTCCTGGCCGGTCGCCACGGCCCGCTCCAGCAGCGGGTCGTCGACGTCGGTGACGTTCTGCACGTAGTGGACCTCGTGACCGGCGTCGATCCAGACGCGCTGGGCGAGGTCGAACGCGTTGTAGGTCGCGGCGTGGCCGAGATGCGTGGCGTCGTAGGGGGTGATCCCGCAGACGTAGATCCGGGCGGTCGGCCCGGGCTCGGTGGTCTGCAGACCGCCGGTCGCGGTGTCGTGGATACGGAGGGGGCTCCCCTTGCCGGGAAGCGCGGGAACCTCGGAGGCGGGCCATGCATGCATATGCATGACTCTAACCGCGCGATCATTTGTCTGACGAACGGCCGCCCGGAAAAGTCACGCCGCGCAACACAGCGCGGGGAGCGGCCCGCCCATGCCCGGCAGGCGACGCGGCGTCAGCCACGGCGTGGGTCGCGGATCAGGTCGGACCGACGGACGCCGTCGGGGTGCGCGCATCGGCGGCGCGTGCTCCACCTGACCCGACGGCCAGGCCCTAGATGGGCGGCCAGGGCACCGCAGGCCACTCGCCGCTGGGTTCGGGGTGCACCCCGGCCTCCAGCAGGGACGCCACCCGGGCCCGGGTGGCCGCGATCTCGGCCCGCGTCAGCAGCGGCTCCAGCGCGGCGCCGAGTTCACCGTCCAGGCCCGCGCGCAGACCGCCGAGGACGGCGACCGCCTCGTCCGGGAGCGGCTGCCCGGCCCAACCCCACAGCAGCGTACGCAGTTTGGGGCTGGTGGCGAAGGTCACGCCGTGGTCGATCCCGTAGAGCCGGCCGTCCACGGCCGGAAGCAGGTGACCGCCCTTGCGGTCACCGTTGTTGAGGACGGCGTCGAGGACCGCCATCCGGCGCAGCCGCGGGTCGTCCGCATGGACGAGCAGCGCGGTGCGCCCGCCGCCGACCTCGGCCCGGCCGATGGCGCACCAGCCGGGCGCCGGCTCCTCGCCGTCCTGCAGCGCCAGCAGTTCCGCCCCCGGATCGGCCTCGATCCAAATCTGGCACATGCCCTCGCCGAAGGGCCCGTCCCGCAGCACCGTCGGGGGGACCAGGCCCCAGCCGGTCGCGGCGCTGACCAGGAAGGCCGCCGTCTCCCGGCCGGCCAGCGTGCCGTCGGGGAAGTCCCACAGCGGACGCTCGCCGCGCACCGGCTTGTAGACGCAGACGGCGCTCTCCCCGTCCTGCTCGACGGTGCAGTAGAACGCCGCGTTGGAGGCCTCCGTCAGCTGCCCGTGCAGCTTCAGCTCGCCCGCGCGGAGCAGCCGCAGGGCGCGCTCCGGATCGGCCGCCAGTCCCGCTGAGGCGGCCGCGTCGGCTTCGGGGACGGCGGCGCTCAGCGCAGGTACCCGTTCTGGCGGGGGCAGACGTGCCCCTCCGGGTCCAGCGGCAGGCTGCAGAACGGGCACGGGGGACGCCCGGCCGACACGAGGTCGAGCGCCCGCTTGGCGAAGACGCGCGCCATCGCACCGGTCAGGCGCACCCGCAGGAGTGACGGTCCGTCAGCGCTGTCGTCCTCGAACAGCTCGGCGCCGCCCTCCTCGTCGTCCTCGACGTACTGCTGGGCCTCCACGACGAGCAGCTGCACCGAGTCGTCCCAGGCGAGGGCCATGGTGCCGACGCGGAACTCCTCGACCACCGGCGAGTCGAGGGGCGCGGTGTCCATCAACTCCGGTGGGGCGACGGCGGGAACGCTGGTCATCCCGCCGCTGCGGCGCACCACCTCGTCGAGCAGCTCGTCCACCCGCTCGGCCAGCGCGGCGACCTGGCCCTTCTCCAGCAGCACGCTGGTGATCCGGCCGCGCGCGCTCGCCTGCAGGTAGAACGTGCGGTGTCCGGGTTCGCCGATCGTCCCGGCGACGAAACGCTCGGGCGGATCGTAGAAGAAGACCTGGCGGGGCAAGAGATCAGCTCCAGGGACGGGACTGACGGACCGTTGGACTTCCCACACTACTCGCAGCTCAGCGCTGCCCGGTGTCCCCGCCGATCACCGCATCGTCGGCGGGCGCGGAGGTCTCCCGGCGGGGCAGCAGGCCCGCGAACTCGCCGGTGTCGCCGAGCCGGAGCAGGTACGGGCGGACGGGCGTGTACCGGATGGCGGTGACCGAGGCGGGCTCGACGGAGATCCGCTGGAAGCCGTCGAGGTGCAGGCCGAGCGCGTCTGCGGCGATCGCCTTGATGACGTCGCCGTGGCTGCACGCGATCCACACGGCGTCGGCGCCGTGCTCGGCCTCGACCTGCGCGTCCCACTCGCGGGCCGCCTCGACGGCGCGGCGGCTGAGGTCGCGCAGGGACTCCCCCTCGGGGCCGGGGAAGGTCGCGGCCGAGGGCTGCTGCTGGACGGTGCTCCACAGCGGCTCCTTGGCGAGCTCCGCGAGCGGGCGGCCGGTCCAGTCCCCGTACCGGCACTCGCCCAGGCGCTCGTCCAGACGGAGCGTCAGTTCGGGCCGGCCGGCCAGGAGCGGGGCGATCGTCTGCCGGCAGCGGTCCAGCGGACTGCTGACCGCCGCCGCGAGCGGGACGTCCCGCAGCCGCTCGGCCAGTGCCTTGGCCTGCTGCCCGCCCTGCTCGTCCAGGTCCACCCCGGGCATCCACCCGGCCAGGATCCCGGACGAGTTGGCGGTCGAACGTCCGTGTCGCACCAGCAGCATCGTCGGCATGCGGACAGCCTATGGCCTGTCCGGCGGATCCTTCCGGATCAGCCCGCGCCGCCTGGTGCGGCCGGCTCCAGGGCGGCGGAGTGCCCCGTACTGGACATACTTGGGCGTTTCGCCAACACAGGGTAGGGGCACCTCCCCGCCGAAGGCTGGGGGAACGCCGCGGGCCAGGGAAGATCCGCCGGACCGGGCCTGGCGCAGCGCCCTGCCGGGCGAGCCGCCGGGGCCGCCGCTGTCAGTCCTCCGGCAGCGTCCGCCCCAGCTTGCGCAGCAGGTCCGCGAGGGTGTCGCGTTCGTCGGCGGTGAGACCGGAGAGCAGGCGCGCTTCGTTGCGCAGGTGCTCGGCGACCACCTCGTCGACGAGGGTCAGGCCCCGGTCGGTGAGCCGGACGAGCCGGCCCCGGCCGTCGTCCTCGGCCGCCCGGCGGTCGACCAGGCCCGCGCGTTCGAGCCGGTCGACCCGCTTCGTCACGGCTCCGGAGGTCACCATCGTCGACCCGCTGAGCTGACCCGCCGTCAGCTCGTAGGGGGCGCCCGAGCGGCGCAGCGTGGCGAGGATGTCGAACTCCCCACGACCGAGGTCGTAACGGCCGAACACCCGGCACAGCCGCTCCTCCAGCGTCCAGTGCAGCCGGGTGATGCGTCCGACGATCTGCACCGGACCGGGGTCGAGGTCGGGCCGCTCCCGGCGCCACTGGGCGACGATCCGGTCCACTCCGTCGGCGTCGCTGCGCTCGTTCATGACTTGACGATCTCTTCCGCGGAAAATAGTTTGTCTTCCACGGAAAGTACCGCAGGCGACCCGACCCGGGCAACCTGCGCCCGCAACGAACAAGGGGGAGAGCCGTGAACGGATACGCGTGGGACCACCGCGTCCAGGACGTGGACTTCGAGGAGCTGTCGGAGCTCTACCGGGTCGCGCCGCTGGGCGACAAGCCGCCCGGCGAACTCGCCACCGTCTTCGCGAACAGCATGTTCGCCTGCTTCGTCCGCTTCCAGGGCGCCCTGGTGGGCGCGGGACGCGCCCTCGCGGACGGCGCGGACTGCGCCTACATCGGCCACGTCGCGGTGCACCCCGACCACCAGGGACAGGGGCTGGGCTCCGCCATCATCCGCAGGCTCGTGGAACGGGCCGCCGGGCACAAGAAGATCATTCTCTACGCGAACCCGGGGACCGAGCCCTTCTACCAAGGGCTCGGCTTCCTGCGGATGACCACCGCGATGGCGATCTGGAGCGAGCCGGACCGCGCGCTGGAGGCCGGCCTGTTGAGCCCGGAGCATGACCCGGGGCCCCAACGTGCGCCCGCTTCCTGAGAGTTGGCTGCACGTCCCGCGCCCCTTGCGGCCGCCCCCGGCGGCCCCGGGCGCGGGACGTGCGGGCCGCTCAGGCCAGACCCGCCAGCTCCACCGCCTCCGCCGCCGTGCGCAGGGCCGTGATCCGCTCGTCGATCGAGAAGCCGCCCGGGGACAGGTTCACCGTCGTCACGCCCGCGTCCGCGTAAGCGCGCAGGCGGTCGGCGATCCGCTCGCGCGTGCCGACCAGCGTGGTGCGGTCGATGAGCTCCTGCGGGACGGCCGCCGCCGCGCCGGCGTAGTCCTTGGCGAGGTACTTGTCCTGGATCTCCTCGGCGGCGGCCTCGTAGCCCATCCGGCGGGCGATGCGGTTGTAGAAGTTCTGCTCCCGGCTGCCCATGCCGCCCACGTACAGCGCCGTGTAGGAGCGGAAGATGTCCGCCGCCGCGGCCAGGTCCTCGGGCGAGTCGCTCTTGCTCACCGCGATCGGCACGTTGGGGGCGACGTCGAAGCCCTCCAACGTCCTCCCCGCCCTGGCCCGGCCCGCCGTCAGCGGTTCCAGGGAGAGCGCGGCCTGCTCCGGGGCGAAGAAGATGCCGAGCCAGCCGTCCGCGATCTCACCGGTCAGTTCGAGGTTCTTCGGGCCGATGGCCGCGATGTAGAGGGGGATCCGCTCCCGCACCGGATGGATCGTCAACTTCAGCGGCTTGCCCGGGCCTCCGGGCAGCGGCAGGGTCCAGTTGGGTCCCTCGTGGACCACCCGCTCGCGGGACATCGCCTTGCGGATGATCTCCACGTACTCGCGGGTACGCGCGAGCGGCTTGTCGAACTTGACGCCGTACCAGCCCTCGGAGACCTGCGGTCCGGAGACGCCGAGCCCGAGCCGGAACCGGCCGCCCGAGAGGGTGTCCAGGGTGGCGGCGGTCATCGCCGTCATCGTCGGGGTGCGGGCCGGGATCTGGAAGATCGCCGAGCCGACGTCGATCCGCTCCGTCTTCGCGGCCACGTACGCGAGCACGGTCGCGGCGTCCGAGCCGTAGGCCTCCGCGGCCCAGCAGACGGCGAAACCGAGCCGGTCCGCCTCCTGCGCGACGGCGATGTTGTCGGCGTCGTTGCCGAGGCCCCAGTATCCGAGGTTGATCCCGAGTCGCACGCGCTCTCTCCTTCGATGGGCGTGAGGGCACTGTAGCTACCAACGGGTAGCCGTGGCAGCAGGCCGGGCGGGCGAGATCGGTCGCATTGACGGACGACGCTGGAGCGCCCCTGCGAACGAGCGGCCCTCTCCCCCACTACGCTGCCCGCATGGAACAGCGACACCTCGGGCGGACGGGCCTGCGCGTCTCGCGGCTCGCCCTGGGGACGATGACCTGGGGACGGGACGTCCCCGAGCACGAGGCCGCCGACCAGCTCAAGGCGTTCGCCGAGGCCGGGGGCACGCTGGTGGACACCGCCGACGTCTACTCCGAGGGCACCGCCGAGTACCTGCTCGGCCGGCTGACGGAGAGTCTGGTGCCGCGCGAGGAACTGGTGATCTGCACCAAGTCCGGCCGCGTGGCCGACCGTTCCCGCCGGATCGACGGCTCCCGCGGGCATCTGCTCACCGCCCTCGACGCGTCGCTGCACCGCCTCGGCACCGACCACGTGGACCTCTGGCTCGTCCACGCCTTCGACCCGCACACCCCCGCCGAGGAGACCCTGCACGCGCTCGACCTCGCCGTGTCCTCCGGGCGCGCCCGCTACGTGGGCCTGGCCGACCACTCGGGCTGGCAGCTGGCCCGCGCCGCGACCTGGCAGCGGGCCGTCCCCGGACGGACGCCGCTGGCCGCGGCGCAGATGGAGTACTCGCTGCTGCAGCGGGGGATAGAGCGCGAGGTGCTGCCCGCCGCGCAGGACGCCGGGATCGGCATGCTGGCGGCCTCCCCGCTCGCCCGCGGCGTGCTGACCGGGAAGTACCGGCACGGCACCCCCGCCGACTCCCGCGGGGCGGGAACACTGGCCGGACTGGTCCAGCCGTACCTGGACGAGGACAGCCGGCTCATCGTCGACGCCGTCGCCACCGCCGCGGACGGGCTCGCGACCTCGCCGCTGCAGGTCGCCCTCGCCTGGGTGCGCGACCGCCCGGGAGTGGCGTCCGCCGTGGTCGGCGCCCGGACCGCCACCCAACTGGCGTCCGCCCTCGGCGCGGAGTCGCTCTGCCTCCCGGACGAGATCCGCAGCGTGCTGGACGACATCTCCGCGCCGCTGCACTTCTACCCGGACCAGGACTGGACGGTACTCTGACGAGCAGTCAGGCGGGAATCCGCCCACTATGGACCGCATGGATGACCTCAACGCCCTGGCACTCGAACACCTCGACAAGGCCCTCGCCGCCCCGCACGGACGCAGCGCGCACCTGCTGGTGCACCAGAACGTGCTGCGCCAGACGCTGATCGCGCTCCGGGAGGGGACGGCGCTCGACGAGCACGAGGCCCCGCAGGCGGCCTCGATCCAGGTCCTGCACGGACGCGTGCGGTTGACGGCCGCCAGCGGCGACCAGGTCGTCGAGACCGACGGCCTGGTGCCCATCCCCTCCGAGCGCCACGGCCTGCTGGCGCTCAGCGACGCGGCGGTGCTGCTCACCACGGTCACCGGCGTCTGACCCTGCGCCGGATTGTCGGTGGGGCTCGATAGCGTACGGGGTGCAGTGGACCCGCACCTGGAAGGCCGACCGATGACCGACAACGCGAGCACGGAGACAGCGCGGCAGCTCGCCGAGGCGATCCGGGAGATCACCCCCGAGGCGGGCGCTGACGCCCCGTCAGCCGATCCGGTGGGCGAGACCGCCGCGCTCCTGTCCGGCGCCGGCGCGCCCGCGTCCCTCGCTCCGGCGGCCGTCGCGGCGCTGGGCGAGTCCGCGCCCCGGCTGCTGCGGGAGGATCCGTGGGCCGTCCTCGCCGTGCCCGGGGTCCAGCCGGCCAACGCCGACGCGTTCGCCCGCGCCCTGCTCGGCGGCGAGGCCGGGCCGGGCGATCCGCGCCGGGCCGCGGCGCTGACCGTCTGGCTGCTCGAACGGGCCGCCCTGCAGGGCCACACGGCCCTCGAACTGACCGCCGTCCGGGCCGGGTTGGCCGAGCAGGGGGTGCCCGCCCCGGACCAGGCGCTGGCCGCGGTACTCCAGGAGGACGGCCGGGTGATGCCCTTCCAGGAGGAGGACGACTCCTTCGGCGAGTCCGTCGGCGGGGACGAGGAGGACGAGGCGGCCCCGCCCCGGGTGCTGCTCGCTCTCGACCGACTGGCCCTGGCCGAGGACAGCCTGGCCGACGGCCTGATCCGGCTGCTGTCCACGGCGGAGCCGGCGCAGGAGAGCTGGGCCGAGGGCGCCGACAAGCACACCGCCCCGTTGCTGGAGGCGGCGGCGCAGTCGGGGCTGGTCCTGCACACGGGCGGCGAGGCGGCCCGCTCGGAGCCGGTCGGCGCCGTCAGGGCCGCCCGCGAGCGCGGGCTGCGCGCCACTATGGCCGCGGCGAGCGCCTCCAGCCTGTCCCGCCTCGGCGACGAACAGGCGGTGCTGCTGCGCGAGTTGCTGTCCTCCGGCGAGCGGGACGAGGAGGGCTCACTCGCGCTCGACCTGCTCGCGGTCGTGGACGCCCCGACGCTGGACGTGGAGACGGCGGCGACGCTGGTCGAGTCGCTGGCCGACGGCACCCGGCTGATCCTCAGCGGCGATCCCGGCGAGCTCTGGTCCACCGGCCCGGGCCGGGTCTTCGCGGACCTGCTGGCAGCCAAGGCCGCGCCCGTGGTCGCCTCCCGCCAGCCCGACTTCGGCCCGATCGGCGAGCTGGTCTCCGGCATCGGCATCGGCGAACTGCAGCAGGTGGAAGCCCCGGACAAGGAGGTCGTCCTGGTCACCGCGCGGGACGCGGCGGAAGCCGCGCACCGGGCCGTGCAGTTGGTCACCGACTCGATCCCGCGCGCCCTCGGCATCCCGTCCGACCAGGTGCGCGTGGTCACCCACGCCCACGCCGGCCCGGCGGGAACGCGCGCGCTGAACGCCGCGCTCAAAGCCCGACTCGCCCCCGGGCCGGGGCAGTTCGGCGGGTTCGACGTGGGCGACCTGGTGCTGGACGGGGGCGAGAGCGCGACGGTCACGGCCGCGGGTCCGGAGGGCCTCACGCTGTCCACCGGCCGCACCGTGCCTCCGGCGGAGGCCGCGTCGCTGCGCCACGGCTGGGCGCTGACGGCCCATCAGTCCCTGTCGCGGCGCTGGCCCGCGGTGGTCACCGTCCTCGCCCCGGAAGCCGTCCCCGGGCTGACCCGCCAGTGGGTCTACTCCGCGTTCAACCGCGCCGCCACCCACCTCTCCGTCGTCACGGCCATCGGCCCCGCCCTCCCCGAAGCGGTCAACGCGCGCCCGGCGGCACCCCGCACCACGCGCCTGAAAGGTCTGCTGAGCCAGTAGCCGCTCGGCGAAGTCAGGCGGCCTGCACAGGTCGCGGCTCCATGCAGAGGCGACCAGCCCCCCGGGGCGGCGCTGGTCGCAGGAGGGCCGGGCCCCGGCCGGCGGAGCACGGCTGCCGAGCCGCACGCGCCGCGGCCGCGCGGCGGTTGCACACCCGCCGCGCGGCCGGTGAGGTCAGGCGAGCTCGTCCTCGAAGGCCTCGCTGACGTCGAATCGGCAGATGAGCAACTCCGGGTCGGCGTCCTCGAAGGGATCGTTGAGCCACTCCCCCGGATCCGCCGGGTCGGCGGCGGTGACCCAGAGCGTGGAATCGCCCTCCTCCAGGCCGAAGTCCTCGGCCCGCTGGGCGATCTGGTCCGGGTCCAGCGCCCCGAACAGCGCGGCGATGGCGCCGTTCACGCTGAGGCCGGGTTCCTGGGTGGCCGCGCGCAGCCGGTCCGGGTCGGCCAGCACGTAGTCACGGCGGATCAGCACGCTGATCGCCTCGGGCGCGTCCGGGTCGGGGTAGCCCTCGGACTCGCCTCTGGGGATCTCGAAGGGGGTGACCTCGTCGTGCACTTCGTAGAGTGCCGCGTCGTAGGCGTCCGCGGCCGCGGCCAGCTGCTCGTAGGCGACCAGCACCTCGACCTCGCCGCCTTCCTCGGCGCGGGTCTCCACGGCCTCCAGGTGACGGTCGATAGCGATCTTGACGGCTTCCGCCGCCGCACGGACCCGGGCGATGCTGTCCGCGCTCGGAGAGCTCGGGGGCACGACATCAGTCATGGGTCAGACGCTATCGGCAGACGGGCCCCGAGCGCACCGGTGTTCCGGGCCCGATTCCCGGGGAAATATTCGGCAGAGGCGGCCCGGGAGCGGTCGTAGGCTTGCTGACTGAGCGACGTCCAGGAGGAGAGTCTTGACCCACCCCTTCAGCACCACCCCCGCGAAGCCGGTGCGGCGCGCGGAGTACGAGTTCCGCTCGTTGCTGCTGCCGCGCGGGACCTCCCGCAACGAGGCCCGGCAGCTGCTCACCGAGCAGGCCGAGTACGGCCACTGGGAGCTCGACCGGCTGCGCCTCTACCCGGACGGTCGCCGCCAGGTGACGCTGCGTCGGCGGATCATCCGTCAGGCGCGCAGCACCTGGTCCGCGCTGCCGGACTGAGCGCGGCAGCGCGGAACGGGCCGTCCGGGATCGGCTGCTACCGGTCTCAGTGGTGACGGCCGGCCGTGCGCGCGCGACGGTAGAGGAGCGCGCCGCCGCCCATCAGCGCGAGGCCCGCGGCCGCCAGCATCCCGGCGTCACTGCCGCCGCCCGTGCTGGCGAGCTGCGTACCGGGCGCGGGCGTGCTGCTGCTCGGCGGAGGCGCCTGGCGGGTGTGGCCCGCGGTGGGGCTGGTGCTGCCGCCGGGGGTGTGGCTCCCGGGCGAGCTGGGCGTGCTCGGCGGAGGCGGCTGGTGCGAGGGCGGCGGGGTCGGGTGGCAGCCGCAGTGGGTCGGCGGTGGCGTGTGCGTCGGCGGCGGCGAGACGTGGCCGTGGTTGGCGCACTGGTTGCCGAAGGCGGGGTTGCCCACCCCGACAACGTTCACCGAGTTCCCGCAGGCGTTGACCGGGACGTCGACCGGCGCCTGGACGCCGTTGCCCGAGCCGACCCCCGGGGAGCCGTGGGCGCCGCCCGTGGCGGTGCTGCCCGAGCCGCCGGAACCGTGCGAACTGCTGTGGTTGCCACAGGAGTTGCCGTAGGCCGGGTTGAGCAGGCCGACCACGTCGACCGTGTTGCCGCAGACGTTGACGGGCACCTCGACGGGCGCCTGCACGCTGTTGCCGGAGACCCCGCCCGGCGAGTCCGCCGTCGTGCCTGTCGCGCTCGCGGCCGCGTGCGCGTAGCCGGCCGTGGAGGCCAGGGCGCCTCCGGCCGCCACGACCGTGAGCAGACCGCGTCTGGCAGTGTGTCGCATGTTGCCTGCCTTGCATTGAGTGAGGTGGTGCTGAAGCTCTGGAGGATCCCCCCGAACGGGACGACCGTGAGGGGACGACGAAGTCCCGGGAGGCGGGGCCCGCCTCCCGGGACCGCGAGTCACCGAACCGGCATCGACCGGAACCGGGTCAGTCGTTCACGCAGTGGTTGCCGAAAGCCGGGTTGAGCAGCCCGATCACGCTGATGGTGTTGCCGCACACGTTCACCGGAACGTGGACCGGCACCTGGATCAGGTTGCCGGAGAGCACACCGGGGGAACCCCAGGCGGCGCCCTCCGCGGTCGCCCCGCCGTGCCCGTGGGCGGAGGCGGCGCCGGCAGCGCCCAGCACCAGTCCACCCGTGGCGACCGCGAGCGCAGCGACCTTCTTCGCCTTCATGTTTGTCCTCCTTCATCGGCAAGCAGCCCGGAAGAGCCCCGGGCTGCATATGGGTGAACGAGGCTGTGGCGAACGAGGTACGTGAGAAAACCCGTTCTCACCCGGAGGAGTGAGCGGCTCGAACACGGAGTTGACGGAACGTCAGTCCCACCTGCGGTCGAGCCGCGCGCTCGAACAGGCTCAGCAGGCGTCCAGGAAGCGGTCCAGGACCCGCACCCCGAACTTCAGACCGTCCACCGGCACGCGCTCGTCGACCCCGTGGAACATCCCGGCGAAGTCGAGGTCCGGCGGCAGCTGCAGCGGCGCGAAGCCGAAGCAGCGGATGCCCAGCTCGCTGAAGGACTTGGCGTCCGTGCCGCCCGAGAGCGTGTAGGGGACGGCCCGGGCGATCGGGTCCTCGGCCACCAGCGAGGACTGCATCGCCTCGACCAGCGCACCGTCGAAGTCGGTCTCCACGGCCTTGTCCCGGTGCACGAACTCCCGCTTGATGCGCGGCCCGAGGATGCGGTCCAGTTCGGCGCTGAACTCCTCCTCGTGGCCCGGCAGGAAGCGCCCGTCCACGTGCGCGACCGCCTGGCCCGGGATGACGTTCACCTTGTAGCCGGCGCCGAGCATGGTGGGCTGGGCGGTGTTGGAGAAGGTCGCGCCGATCAGCTTGGCGATGCCGCCCAGCCGCTCCAGGGTGGAGTCCATGTCCTCCGGGTCGAGCTCCACGCCGAAGGCGTCGGAAAGCTCGTCCAGGAAGTGCCGGACGCTCTTGGTCACCCGCACCGGGAACTTGTGCCGCCCCAGCCGGGCCACCGCGTCGCAGAGCTCGGTGATGGCGTTGTCCTTGTTGACCATCGACCCGTGCCCAGCGGTGCCGTCCACGGTCAGCCGCATCCATTGGATGCCCTTCTCCGCCGTCTGCACCAGGTAGAGGCGCAGCTGCTCGTTGACGGTGAAGGAGAAGCCGCCCACCTCGCCGATGGCCTCGGAGACGCCCTCGAACAGGCCCGGGTGGTGGTCCACGAGGTGGTGCGCGCCGTAGACGCCGCCGGCCTCCTCGTCCGCGAGGAAGGCCAGCACGATGTCGCGCGGGGGACGGCGCCCGCTGCGCAGCCGGTCGCGGACGACGGCCAGCGTCATCGCGTCCATGTCCTTCATGTCCACCGCGCCGCGTCCCCAGACGCAGCCGTCGGCGATCTCGCCGGAGAAGGGGTGGTGGGTCCAGTCGTCGGCGTTGGCCGGGACGACGTCCGTGTGGCCGTGGATCAGCAGGGCGGGCCGGGACGGGTCCTCCCCCTCGATCCGCGCCACGGTGCTGGCGCGGCCCCGGGCGGACTCGAAGATCTGCGGCTCGAGACCGACCTCGGCCAGCTTCTCCGCGACGTACTCGGCCGCCGCCCGCTCGCCAGGACCGTCGTTGTTGCCGTAGTTGCTGGTGTCGATGCGGATCAGGTCCCGGCACAGCTCGGCGACCTCGTCCTCGCCGCGCGGGTGCCTGGGTGCCTGGGTCGGGTTCGACTCGCTCACGCTGTTCAGCCTCTCTGACGGAACGCCGGGGGCGTCCCCCGGGCGCGTTCCCGCCATCCTCCCCCGCGGGCCCGCGCCGACCCAAGCCGGTATCGCCGCGCGGGAGCCTGTCTGCGCAGGTGGACGGGGCGATAAGCGGTTCGGAACCTTGGCTGATCTTTGCTATGGTTATCCCCGTCAGCGCGACGGAGACGACGCGGCTGACGCCGAAGATGCGCGGGTGGCGGAATGGCAGACGCGCTAGCTTGAGGTGCTAGTGCCCTTCGGGGCGTGGGGGTTCAAGTCCCCCCTCGCGCACGCATCCTCCACATCGGCCCCCCGGTCACCGACCGGGGGGCCGATGTCGTTCCCCCGCAGCCGGTTGCCACCCTTCCCCGCACCGTGCAGCTCCACCGCAGGGCCCGCGACGCCCGCCCGCCTTTCCCCGGTCCGCCGGGGGCCACGGAACCCGCAGGCCAAGCCGTCGGCCAGGCGCGACCGCGCGGCGACCCGGCTACGCCGGAGCCGGAGCCGATTCCGCCTGCCGGGGCGCCCCAGGCCGCCGGGACCGCNCACCAACGACGCAAACCGGCTCCCCGGCAGGCCCAGCGGGCGGCCCGCACAGGGGACCCGATCCGCGCCGCGCGGGATTTCGGCGCGCTCGGGTGCCCACCGGAGCCGGGGTACGGCGCGCCGGCCAGGCCCGAGGCGGGCAGGGACCGCGCGAACCCGCCGACCGGGGCTTCTCGGCGTCCGGTCGCGGGGGCCGGACCCTGCCGGTTCCGCGGCACCAACGACGCAAACCGGCTCCCCGACAGGCCCGGCGGGCGGGCCGCACAGGGGACCCGATCCGCGCCGCGCGGGATTTCGGCGCGTTCGGGGGGCGTACGGGCACGTCGGGTGCGAACATCTGCCCATGAGCCTGGAGGAGCGCCCGGAGAACGTGCTGGGCTTCATGGACGAAGCGCAGACCCGGGCCCTGCTGGCCACCCTGGAGGCCGCCGGTGAGCACCGGGGGCTCGCGGCCGAGTACCGGACGATGCGTCAGATGCTCGACGGCGCCTCGCTCGGGGTCGCGTTCCTCGGCACGGACCTGCGGTACCGCTACGTCAACGAGGCCCTCGCGAGGATCAACGGGGTGCCCGCCGCCCAGCACGTGGGCCGGCGAATAGCCGACGTGGTGCCCGGCATCGACGTGGACGCCGCGGAAGCGGAACTGCGGGCCGTCCTGCGCGACGGCAAACCGCGCAACCACACCGTGGAGGGGACCACCCAGGCCGACGGCGCCGCCGAGCTGCGTTGGTGGCACAACGCCTACCACCGTGTCCACGGCGCGGACGGCCAGGTGCTCGGCGTCGCCGGCATGGTGCTGGAGATCACCGAGGACCGCCGGATCCGGGAGGCGCTGGACCGGGCCCGTACCCGGCTCGCCCTGCTGGACGAGGCGGCCACCCGCATCGGCACCACCCTGGACGTCCAGCAGACCTGCAAGGAGCTGACCCGGCTGCTGGTCCCCCGGCTGGCCGACATCGCCGTGGTCGACATCCTGGATCCCGACTGCCCGCCCGGCCGGCAGATCGTGAACGGCTCGCCGCGCCTGGTCCGGCTGGCCATGAGCACCACGCCGGCGCTGGTGAAGGCGGGCCGCTGGTTCGGCGCCCCGGGCGCGCGGCTGAATCCGCAGCCGACCGCCGCGACCGCCAGATGCCTGGCCCAGCAGCGGCCCGTGGTCTCCAACTTCCCGGACGACGAGCAGCTCGCGGCCGATGCCCCCGAGGCCGGGCGGGTGGGCCGGTACCGTCGCATGGGCATCCACTCCGCGCTCTGCGTCCCGCTGACGGCGCGTCACGACACCGTCGGCGTGGTCGTGCTGGTCCGCGCCGGCGACTCGCCGTCATTCTCCTCCGAGGACGTGGACCTGGTCACCGAACTGGCCCGGCGCGCGGCCGCCAGCGTCAACCACGCTCAGCGCTTCGCACAGGAGCACGAGGCCGCGCTGGTGCTGCAGCGGGCGCTGCTCGCGGGTCAGGTCGTCTCGCACCCGCGGATCGAGTGCGCGGGACGCTACCTCCCGGCCGGCGCCAGCGCGGAGGTCGGCGGCGACTGGTACGACAGCCTGCGGCTTCCCGACGGCCGGGCGCTGCTCGTCGTCGGGGACGTGATGGGCCACGGGCTGGACGCGGCGGCCTCGATGGGCGAGTTCCGGATGCTGCTGCGTGCCCTGGCGCTGCAGGGCTGGGACCCGGCCAGGATCCTCGACGAGGCCCAGCGGACCGCGCACGCGCTGCGGCTGGACCGGGTCACCACCTGCCTGGTGGCCGAGCTGGACCCGGCCGCCGGAACGGCCACGTTCGCGAGTGCGGGCCATCTGCCGCCCCTGCTGGCTACGCCGAACGCCCCGGCCCGGCTGCTGGAGCTGCCGGTCGACCCGCCGCTCGGCATCGGCCCGCACCGCTACCGCTCCCGCACCGAGCAGCTGCCCCCAGGCTCGGTGCTGCTCCTCTACACCGACGGCCTGGTCGAGCGGCGGGGAGAGGACATCGACAAGTCGCTGAGTCGACTTCCCGCCCTGGGACTCGACCCCGCGGCCCCGCTTGAGCACCTGCTCGACGCCGCCCTGGCCCAGCTCAGCATCGTCGACGGCGAGGACGACGTCGCGCTGCTGGCCGCCAGGATCAGCTGACGGTCCGGCAGGTCCCGTCAGCGGAGCACGACGCAGCCGCGTCGTTCCAGGTCGGCGAGCCAGTGCGGCTCCCACTCGAGGCGGTTCCAGCGCAGGTCCAGCTTCTCCAGCGGGAGGTCCGCGAGGGCCTCGGGCAAGGCGTGCAGTCCGTTGTCGCGCAGATCGAGATGGGTGAGGGAGCGCAGCCCCGCGACGGCGTCCGGCAGCCGGCCGAGCCGGTTGTTGCGCAGGTCCAGCAGCCGCAGCCGGGCCAACGCGCCGATGCCGTCCGGCAGTTCACGCACCTGGTTGTCCATCAGCCGCAGCTCGCGCAGCTCGGTGAGGCCGCCGATGGTGTCGGGCAGCGTCTCCAGCCGGTTCTCCATCAGGTGGGCCTCGCGCAGTCGGGCCAGTCGGCCGAAGGAGCGGGGCAGGGCGGTCAGGCGGTTGCGGTACAGGCGCAGCTCGTGCAGCGCGGCCAGGGCGCCGAAGTCGGCAGGAAGGGACGCCAGTCGGTTGTCCGTCGCGCCGAGGTAGCCCAGTCGGGAGAGCCGGGTGAGCGCGGCGGGAAGTTCGGTCAGCCGGTTGTCGCTGAGGTAGAGGTAGCGGCTCAGCCCGTGCAGGTCCCCGATGGCGTCAGGGAGGGCGGAGATCCGGTTGTGGCCGAGGTCGAGCGTGTGCAGCTGCCGCAACCGCCCCAGGGTTTCCGGGACCTGGCCGATGAGGTTGTCCGCCAGGTTGAGCACGCGCAGCCCCGAGGGCAGGGCGGCCGGGAACTGCGTCAACCGGTTGCGGTAGGCGGACAGGACGGTGAGCTCCGGACCCAGCAGCTGGGGCGCGATCACCGTCAAGTCCTGGCCGTCCAGCCAGAGTTCGCTCACGCGCCGAACCGTCGCTCGAAGGCGGTGCGGTTGGCGGAGGGCTCGGCCCGGTCCCACACCGCGAAGACCACGTGCTCGAACGCCCCCGCGAAGGGTCCGTCGAGCTGCTCTCCGAAGGCGTCCGCGACGGCGGCAGGGTCGTTGCGGAAGACCCCGCAGCCCCAGGCGCCGAGCACGAGACGGGTCGCCCCGTGGTGCGCGGCCACCGCCAGGACCCGTCCGGCACGGCGGCGCAGGACGGCGTCGACGCTCGGACCGGCGTCGGGCTCGCGGCGCAGCAGCTCCCCGGCGTTGGGCGCGGGGCAGGTGAGGAAGTCCGCGAGGACGGGCCGGGCCAGCAGCCCGCCGTCCGGGCCGCGGTGGATGGGGACGCCCGGCGACCAGATCACCCGGTCGCTGTAGCGGAGGTCGTCGGAGGCGCGGTGCGCGGCGTAGTACTCGGGCGCCCGGAGCAGCGTCGGGTGGAGCAGCGCGTGCCGGCACAGATCCTCCTCCTGCGCCCGGGCCCCGCCGAGGTAGCCGCCGCCGGGGTTGCGGGCGGAGGCGAAGTTGAGCACCGCGGCCCCGGCGCCGAGCCGACGCGCGGCGTCCAGGCTGCCTTCCGCGGTGACCTCGACGACGGGTTCCAGGTCCGTCCGCGGCGGGCGCAGCCCCTCCTCCGGCTGGTGCAGGACCGTCCCGGCGAGGGCCGCCGCGAGCAGTTCGCGGATCACCACCTCGCTCCCGTCGGCGGCGGTGTAGCGGCCCGCCTCCTCGATACCGGCGTTCTGCTGGGCGACGTGACGCAGTCGTGAACTCACCTGCCGCACGGTAGGAGGGCATAGGCGGGGGCGTCGAGCGGTTATCCGCTAGCGTGATCGCGAAGGGAGTGCGCTGCGATGGGTGACCTGATCCTGGTCCGGCACGGCGAGACGGAGTGGAGCCTGTCGGGACAGCACACCAGTTGGACCGACCTGCCCCTCACCGAGAGGGGCAGGGCCCAGGCCCAGGCGCTGGCCCCGCTGCTGGCCGAGCACAAGGTCTGCTGGGCCGCGGCGAGCCCCCTGGCCCGCGCGCAGGAGACCGCGAAGCTGGCCGGCCTCGACCCCGTCGTGACCGACCCGGACCTGATGGAGTGGGACTACGGCGCGTACGAGGGCGTCACCACCCGGGACATCCACCGCGACCGCCCGAGCTGGGACCTGTGGACGGACGGCGTCCCCAGCGGACCCGAGGGCCACCCCGGGGAGTCCCCGGAGCAGGTCGGCAGGCGTGCGGACCGGGTCATCGCCAAGGCGGAGGCCGCGCTGGCGAACGGGCGCGGCGGGGATGTGGTGCTGGTCGCCCACGCCCACTTCCTGCGCGTCCTCACCGCCCGGAGATTGGGACTCCCGCCCCGCGACGGCGCGCTGTTCCAACTGGCCACGGGAACGATCAGCAGGCTGAGCACGGAACACAGCCGCTGGGTCATCGCCTCCTGGAACGAACAACCCCGCTGACGCCCCGTTACGGTTTTCGCGGTCCCGCAGTGGGGCTCCCGGCCTCCGGCTCCGGCATGACTTGTGCCCCTTGTTCAGCATGATCGAAAAGGCACCTTTTCAGGGGCGCGGGGATCCCCACCCTTCGGGCACCTCCCGCCGAAGGGTGGAGGATCCTCGCGGCGGAGCCGCACATGTTCGCAGCCTCGCGCCCCCGAAAGGCCCCCTGACGGGGCACTACGCGGGGACGGCCACCGCCGGGACGGCATCGATCAGCGCCCGCGTGTACGGCTGCTGAGCAGCCGTCAGATCCGCCGCCGCCAGCGTCTCGACGATCCGGCCCGCCCGCATCACCGCCACGCGGTCGGACAACTCCCGCACCACCGCGAGGTCGTGGGCGATGAACACCAGGCTGATGCCAAGCTCCCGGCGCAGCCGGTTGAGCAGGTCGACCACCTGGGCCTGCGTCGTCACGTCGAGCGCGGAGACCGCCTCGTCGCACACCAGCACCCGCGGGCTCGTGCTCAGCGCCCGCGCGATCGCGGCGCGCTGGCGCTGGCCGCCGGAGAGCTGGTGCGGGTACCTGTCGTGCACAGCGGCCGGCAGGCCCACCACCTCCAACAGGCGCTCCGCCTCCGCCCGCAGCTTCACCCGGTCCCGCTCGCCGCGGATCCGCAGCGGCTCGACGATCGAATCCCCCACCGAGCGCCGGGGGTTGAGCGACGAGCCGGGGTCCTGGAAGACCATCTGCAGGTCCCGCCGCTTCGCCCGCAGCTCGCTGCCGCGCCACCGGGCGATGTCCTCGCCCTGGTAGGTCACCCGTCCCGACGTCGGCTCCTGCAGGCGCACCAGGGTCCGCCCGAGCGTGGACTTGCCACTGCCCGACTCCCCCACCACGCCCAGCGACTCGCCCGCCCGGATCTCCAGCGACACCCCGTCCAGGGCCCGCACGGAGCCGAAACGCACCGTCAGGTCCTCGACCCGGACCAGGGCTTCGCCCCCGGTGACCGGCTCCTCCAGCGGGGTGTCCAGCCGGGGCACCGCGTCCAGCAGGGCCCGCGTGTAGGGGTGCGCGGGCGCGCCCAGCACCTGCCGAGTGGGACCGTGCTCGACGGTCTCGCCGCGCCGCAGCACCAGGACCTCGTCGGCGATCCCGGAGACGACGCCCAGGTCGTGGCTGATGAGGATCAGCCCCATGCCGGTCTCCTGGCGCAACTCGTCCAGCAGGCGCAGGATCTGGGCCTGCACCGTGACGTCCAGCGCCGTCGTCGGCTCGTCCGCGACCAGCACCCGGGGCCGCAGCACCAGGGCCATCGCGATGAGGGCGCGCTGGCGCATGCCGCCGGAGAACTCGTGCGGGTAGGAGCGGTAGAAGGTCTTCGGGTCGATGCCGACCCGCTCCAGCGCCTGTCGGGCCGCCGCCTGCGCCGCCGCCCGGTCCGAGCCGGTGTGCAGCCGGTGCACGGCCGCGATCTGACGGCCGACCCTGGTGTAGGGGTCGAGTGAGGTCAGCGGTTCCTGGAAGACCATGGCCAGCTCCTTGCCGCGGATGCGGCGGAGCTGCTCCTCGGTGGCACTGTTGACCTCGACCGGCCGCTCCCCGAGCAGCCGGATCGCGCCGGTGACCTCGGCCGGTCCGCCCCGGTGCAGGCCCAGCAGGGCGAGCGCGGCCGCGGACTTCCCGGAACCGGACTCGCCCACCAGGCCCAGGGTCCGACCGGCCGCCAGGTCGAAGCTCAGGCCCTGGAGCGCGACCGCCCCTCCGGGGAACGCGATGCTCAGGTCCTCGACCTGGAGCACCTTGTCCGACGTGGCCGTCCCCGGCGTGACCGGCCCCGACGGAACCGTCTCCGGCCTGACCGCCCCCGACGTGACCGTCTCTGTCGTGACCGTCTCTGTCGTGACCGTCTCTGACGTGCCTGACTGTGACTTCCTCATGACGTTCCCTCAGATCCGGACGCGCGGGTCGAGCGCCGCGTACAGCACGTCGGCGACCGCGTTCGCGACGATCACCAGCGCGCCCGCCAGCAGCGTGATGCCGCAGATGACCGGCAGGTCGATGGTGGTGGCGGACTCGACGGCGAGCTTGCCGAGCCCGGGCAGGCCGAACATCGACTCGGTGAAGACCGCGCCCGACATCACCCCGCCGATGTCCAGCGCCGCCATGGTGGCGAGCGTGGGCAGCGCGCCGCGCACGGCGTGGCGGGTGACGATGCGGCGCTCGCTCCAGCCGTAGGCGCGCAGGGTGCGGATGTGGTCGAGGCTCATCGCCTCCAGCACGCCGGCGCGGGCCAGCCGCGAGTAGGTGGCCGCCATCACCAGCGCGATGGCCATCCAGGGCAGCAGCATGTTCTCGGCCCACTGTCCGGGGCTGTCGGTGAAGGCCACGTAGGTCGGGAACGGCAGGATCTGCAGCCACACGCAGGCGCCGAGCAGGAGCAGCAGCGCGACGACGAAGACGGGGGCCGAACCCAGCGTCAGCATCAGGGTGTTGGTGATCCGGTCGCGCAGGCCGCCGGGCTTGAGCGCGGCGAACAGGCCGGTGCCGATGCCGAGGGCGAGCCAGAGCACCGCCGCACCGAGCGTCAGCGAGACGTCCACCGGCAGCCGGTCCAGCAGCATCTGCGTCACCGGCTCGTTGCCCTGGAAGGAGTAGCCGAGGCAGGGCGCGGAGCACCAGACGGTCGTCGGGCCGGTGCTGTAGGAGTGCCCGGCGAAGACGCCGGTCAGGAAGGACCAGAACTGCTCGTAGACCGGCCGGTCGGTGCCCAGGGAGTGCCGCACGGCCTCGAGTTGGGGAGCGGTGCAGCCCTTGCCGCAGGCGAGCACGGCCGGGTCGCCGGGCATGGCGTAGAAGAGCGCGTACACCAGCGCGGCCATGACCAGGAGCACGAGGGCCGCGCCGAGCGCGCGGCGGCCGAGGAAGCGGATCACTTCTGTCCCTTCTTCCCGCGCGGTTCGAGCGCCTCCAGACCGGCGTTCTTCGGGTCGAGCGCCCAGCGCAGCGACTCGCCCAGAGTGGTGAAGGCGAGTACGGCGGCGAGCAGGGTCAGCGCCGGGATCAGCACGTAGACGGGGTCGACCTGGAACCAGGTGGTGGCCCCGGAGAGCATCTGCCCCCAGGAGGAGGTGGGCGGCTTGACGCCCAGGCCGAGGAAGGAGAGCCCGGCCTCCATGACCATGTTGGCGGGCAGCATCAGCGCGGTGTAGGTGGCGATCGGCGCGGCCAGCCCGGGCAGGATCTCGCGCCGGGCCAGCCGCCAACTGCCGGCCCCCGCAAGGAGGGAGGCGGCCACGTACTCGCGCTCGCGCAGCACCAGCGTCTCCGCGCGCACGATGCGCGCCATCGGGGCCCAGCCGAAGAAGGCCACCACCAGGCAGAGCAGCACCGGGCGCGGGAACGAGTCCGGCACCACCGCGATCAGCGCGATGGAGAAGAACAGGCTGGGGAAGGAGAGGGCCAGGTCGGTGAAGCGGCCCAGCGCGTTGTCGGTGAAGCGACCGCCCAGCCCCGCGCCGAGGCCGACGGAGACGCCGATCACCAGCTGCCCGAGCGTCGCGCCGAAGGCGACGGCCAGCGAGATCTGCGCGCCGTAGACGAGCCGGGCGAACAGGTCGCGGCCGGTGGTCGGTTCGACGCCCAGCCAGTGGCTGCCGCTGATGCCGCCGAAGGCCCCGTTGGGGCTGCCTCCGGTGGCGGAGTCGAGCAGCTCGTCGTGGAAGGTGTTCGGGCTCTGCCCCTCCAGGTGCGCCAGCACCGGGGCGAGCACGGCGGCGAGCACCATCAGGGCGATCACGGCCAGCGCGGCGCGCGCGGAGCGCCGCGACCAGAGCCGGGCCCAGACGGCGGCGGGGCCGCTCGGCGAGCGGGTGCTCGCCGGGGCGGCCTCGTCGTCAGGGGCGGCCCCCGCGAGGGGGGCCGCCGGCTGAACGGTCGTCATCGTCCGCTGCTCACTTGACCGAGACGGAGGCGATGTCGTACCAGCCGCGCCACTGGTCGACGTAGGTGTTCTTGACCTTGCTGCCGTACAGCGCCGAGTCGATCTCGGAGTAGAGCGGGACGTTCAGCGCCAGCTTGCCGATCTGCGCGTCGAGTTCGCCCCACTTCTGCTGCGCGGTCGCGTAGTCGGTGATCTTGTTGATCGCGTCGATCTGCGCGTTCACCCCGGCGTCGTTGTACTGGGCCAGGTTCCAGTTGCCGCCGCCGGTCACGATCTGGCGGCCGTCGTAGATCGGGCTCAGGAACGGCGCGCCGGAGGGCCAGTCGGCGCCCCAGCTGGTCAGCGCCAACTCGGGCTGGGTGGCTGGGGTGTTGACGACGCTGGAGAAGGCGGAGTCGTCGATCGGGTTGAGCTTGATGGTGATGCCGGCCTTGGCGTATGCCTGCTGCAGCGCGGTGGCGGCGGCCGGGTCGGCGTTGTCGTAGGCGAGGGAGACGGTGATGCCGTTGGGGTAACCGGCCTGCGCCAGCAGCTGCTTGGCCTTGTCCGGGTTGCCGGTCCGGCCGGCCGGGAACCAGTCGTAGTCCTGGTGCGCGGCCTTGAGGCTGGCGGGCAGGAAGGTGGTGGTGGCCGCGGCCAGGGAGCTGCCGCCCTCGGCGTTGACGACGGCGGTGCGGTCGACGGCGTAGGAGAAGGCCTCGCGCACCAGCTGGTTGTCGAAGGGCTTCTTCTTGGTGTTGAAGGCGAGGTAGGTGGTGTCCGCGAAGTAGCCGGTGGCCACGCGCTTCTTGACGGACGGGTTGCCCGCGACCTTGGCGAGCGTGGCGGCGTCCAGGATCGTGTCGGTGGTGATCGCGTCCGCGTCGTTGCCGACCGAGGCGCTGAGCCGCTGGTTGATCACGGTGGCGGACAGCCCCAGGCTGATCTTGATGTTGTCGGGGCAGGCCAGCCGCTGGGCGTCGGTCGAGCGGTCCCAGTACGTGTTGCGGACCAGGTCCAACTCCTTGCCCTTGGTGAAGGAGGAGATGGTGTAGGGGCCGGAGCTCACCGGAGCGGCGTTGTACTCCTTGCCGGTGTCCTTGGCCTTGGGCACGGGGGCGAACTGGGTCTGCGAGGCCAGGTAGGGGAAGTCGCCCTCGGACTTGCGCAGGTGGAACACGATCGTCGTCGCGTCCGGCGTGGTGATCGAGGACAGCTCGGGGCTGCCCGCGCCGTAGGGGCCCTGGTAGCTCTCGCCGCCGACGAGCCAGTCGCGCAGGTACGGCGGGCCGCCGGCGAGCTGGGAGGAGAACGAGCGCTCGACGGCATACTTGATGTCGGCCGAGGTGATGGCGGTGCCGTCGGCGTACTTCAGCCCCGGCTTGAGGTGGTAGGTCCAGACGGTGGCGTTCTGGCTGGGCTCACCGGTGTCGGTGGCCAGGTCCGGGACGATCTTCGTACCGGCGTCGCCCGGCTGGCTCTGACGGGTCGTCAGGGTACGGAAGAGCAGGCGCGGGATCGCGCCGCCGCCGGAGGTGTACAGCACGGCGGGGTCGTAACCGGAGCTGGACTTGCTCTTGTTGAGCACGTAGAGGGTGCCGCCCGTGCAGTTCGCCGCGGTCACCTTGGCCCCGGCGGCCGAGCCGCCCGCGCTCGATCCGGTACCGCCCCCGCTGCCGCAGGCGGCGAGGAGGGAGCCGACGGCGATGGTGGACACGGTGAATACAGCTATTCGGGCAGGGCGAAGCATGGCGTCTTCCTCGGACAGGGATGCGGGGCCCGGAGGACACCCGCGGGGAGGTGAACATGACGGCACGTCAGCCGCCATGGGCAAGGCACACGGGGAATCGCAGGCGCGGAGCGCCCGGCGAACGATGAATGCGGGGAGGATCAACCCGCGGGAGCCGTCAACAACAGATGACGTCGCCCACGCAGTGCACGCTCATGGCAAGCAGTGCGACAACGAAGGTCGACTGCGGGGAGCGGCGGCGGTGCGTGGACATGGCCGGAACTTTATGCAGAGTGAATACCCGCAGTCAAAGCCGCTCCCGGTTCCCGGTCACATGCTGAGACGGCTTCGCCGTGGGGGGAAGCGCTCCCCAAGAGCCGCAAGGACTGCGACGCCCGGTTCGCTTCCACCATGCGGACAACGAGCCGCCCGACGCTCCGGCTGGAACGCGCCACGGGACGAGGGGACCGGGTTTGCGAGGGGAGGGGCCCGGGGGCGAGGGCGAGGACGGGTCCCGCTCCCCGAAGCCCCCGCACTCCGCGCGGGGCGGTGGCCGCCCGCGCCACCGAAGCCTTCGCGCAGGGCCACGCCCCCACGGTGAGGACGCCCCCGGAACCCTAACGGGACGGGAGCACTCGAAGCCGCCGCCCACCAGGTACGGCAGGGCCGACCCGCCGACCCGGCGGAGCCCCGGGCCAGCGCCTTCGGCGGCCTGGCAGGGTGGTGCCGTGGGGCTGACGGCGAGTCAGGCACAGGGGCGGGTCGATGGGGGCCGTCCGCGGCCTAGAGTGAGGGCGATGCCCTGGCTGCACTCCCTCCGTCACAGTCTCCGCGCCGGTCTCGCCCTGCAGCGGCAGACCAACGAGCCCGCGGCGGCGCTCCGCGCGTCCGTCGGGGTGGCCGTCGTGCTCTTCGGGGCGCTGGCCATCGGCGGGCCGCGGCTCGCGACCTCCGCCGCCCTGGGCGCGCAGATGGCGGGCATGGCGACGTTCCAACGCAGCTACCGGCCAAGGCCGTTCCTCGCGCTCGCCGCCGCGGCCGGGCTCGCCTGCGCCGTGTTCGTCGGCTACCTCGCCGCCCCGCACGAGCTCGGCTACCTCGCCGTGCTGGGCCTCTGGGCCTTCGGCGCGGGCATGGCGTGGAGCATGGGGCCCACCGCCGGCATCGTGGCGTCGATGACCGTCGCGGCCATGGTGGTCGTGGTGACCCTGCCGGTGTCGATCCCCCAGGCCGCCGCCCATGCGGGCGTCATCGCCGCCGGGGGCGTCGTCCAGGCCGCGCTGGTGCAGTTCGTGCCGGTCCGCCGCTGGGGACGCCAGCGCGACGCACTGGCCGACGCCTACGCGTCGATGGCGGACTACGCGCGGCGGCTCCGGCACGACCCGCTCGCCGGCTTCGACCCGGACCCGCTCATGGTCGCCCGCGAGGCCGCCGCGCTGACGCCCCGTCAGGCGCGCCTGCGCCCGGCCGACCTGGGCGGCATGCGGGCGCTCGTCGAGCGCATGCGCCCCGTGCTCGCCGCCCTCGCCGACCCCAGGGTCGGCGCCGCCGAGGACGGGCCGGAACGCGACCGGGCCCGCGAACTGCTGGCCGCGGCGGCCGAGATCCTCGACGCCGCCGCGCGGTCCATCCGCACCGGCCACCCGGTCCCCGCGCCCGACCGCGTCCTGGAGGCGCTGGCCCTGCCGCCAGGCGGGCCGGTACTGCGCGCCGGGCCCGGGCGCCGTGCGGCGCAGCGGCTGATCGGCCTGCTCGCCCAGACCAACGACGCGCTGGAGTCCCCGGCCGACGAGCACGACCCGACCCAGGGCCACCTGGCCCGGCCCTCGCTGCTGGAACTGCTGCCGACCGCCTTCGGCTCGATGCGCCGCAACTGGACCTGGGACTCTCCTATCCTGCGCCACGCCGTGCGCTGCTCGGTGGTGGTCGCGGCCGTGGACGCCCTGGGCCGGGCGCTGCCCTTCGGGCACGGCTACTGGGCGCCGCTGACGGCCATGATGGTGATGCGGCCGGACTTCTCCCAGACGTACAGCCGCGGTGTGGCGCGCCTGGTCGGGACCGTGCTCGGCGTGGGCGTCGGCACCGCCGTGATGGTGCTCGCCCGCCCGGCCCCCTGGGTGTGCGGGGTGCTGGCGGTGGTGAGCGTCGGCCTGGCCTACTGGCTGCTGCGCGCGGGGTACTTCGCGGTGAGCGGCCTCATCTCCGTCTACGTGGTGTTCCTGCTCTCGATGGACGGCGCCCAGCTCTGGCAGACGGTTTTCGAGCGGGTCGGCCAGACCCTCCTCGGCGGGTCCCTCGCCCTGCTCGGCTATGCGCTGTGGCCGACCTGGCAGACCGTCAGGCTCCCGGAGCGCCTGGCCGACCAGGTGGAGGCGGCCGGCCGCTACGCCGCCGCCGCGATGACGGCCTACGCCACGCCGGGCCCGGCCGCCCGCCAGGACCTCCGCCGCACCCTGCTCGCCTACCGCACGGCCCGCTCCGCGCTGGCGACCTCAGCCCAGCAGTCCGAGGCCGAACCGGTCCGCCACCGCGGCCTGCGCCCGTCCCAACTCACCCGCGCCCGCGGCGCCTTGGCCGCGACCGGACGGGCCACCATGCTGCTGGAGGCGCACACTCCGACCGACCCGGCGGACGCCGTCCCGGAGGCGGCCGCTTTCGCGGAGGTGCTGCGCGAGACGACGGCAGCGGCCGCGGAGGCGGTCCGGCAGGGGCAGCCGCCGGACTTCGCCCCGCTCGCGACCGCCTACGAGAAGTGGTCCGAGGAACGCTCCGGCGACGCGCCGCCGCCACTCCCCCTCCGCGCCGCGGGCCTGCTGGCCGAGGCCTTCGACTCCCTTGCGGACACGCTGCGTTAGGACTTGTCCGGGCCCAGGCGGGTGAACGGCGGCCGGGAGACGGGCAGTCGGCCCGTCGCCGGATCGGCGGCCAGCAGTTCCGCCAGCCGCGCCGCCGCTCCCGGGAGGAAGGGGGCCAGCTCCTTGACCAGTTCCCGGCAGGCCCGCACCAACGCCGCCAGTGCCGCGTCCAGTTCGCCGTCGCGGCCGGCCTTGGCCAGCTCCCAGGGGCGGGTGCGGTCGATGCAGCGGTTGGCCTCCTCCACCAGGGTCCAGACGGCCGCCACCGCGCCGCGGTAGTCGAAGCGGTCGAGGGCGGCGTCCACCCGGCCCGAGGCGCGGGCGCAGACCGCCCCCAGTTCCGCCGTCGCCGTGGTGACCCGCGCGGCTTCCGGCACGACCCCGCCCCGGTAGCGGTGGACCATGGTCACCACCCGGTGCACCAGGTTGCCGAAGCCGCCGGCCAGGTCGGCGTCCGCCCGTGCGATCAGCCGCTCCTCGGTGAAGTCGGCGTCGCCGACGCGCGGCACCTCGCGCAGCAGCCACCAGCGCACGGCGTCCGTGCCGTACCGCCGCACCAGCTCCGCCGGGTCGGCGGCGGCGCCGCCGAGCGACTTGCTGATCTTGCGGCCGTCCACCGTCAGGTAGTCGTGCACCAGCACGCGCGTCGGCAGCGGCAGTCCGGCCGAGAGCAGCATGGCCGGCCAGTACACGGCGTGGAACCGCAGCACGCCCTTGCCGACCAGGTGGACCCGCTCCCGGCTCTGCTCCCACCACCGCGCGAACTCCGGGTCGCCGCTGCCGAACCCGAGGCTGGAGACGTAGTTGCCGAGGGCGTCCCACCACACGTAGACGACCTGCTCCGGGTCACCGGGAACGGGGATGCCCCACCCCCGGGCCCGCGCCACCGACCGGGAGACCGAGAAGTCGCGCAGTCCGCCGCGCACCAGCGCGAGCACCTCGTTGCGGCGCGACTCCGGCTCGATGCGCAGCCGGCCCCCGGAGATGGCCTCCTCCAACTGCCGCTGGTAGCGCGAGAGCCGGAAGAACCAGTTCTCCTCGGTGACGGTCTGAGGCCTCGTCAGGTGCTCCGGACAGACGCCCTCCCCCACCAGTTCGTCCTCGGTGTAGAAGGACTCGCAGCCGACGCAGTAGAGGCCGGTGTAGGCCTGCCGGTAGAAGTCCCCGGCCTCGGCGCAGCGGCGCCACAGCTCGGCGACGCCGACCCGGTGGCGCGGGTCGCGGCTCGTGCGGATGAAGTCGTCGAAGGAGAGCGCGAGCGGTCCGCGCAGCTGTTCGAAGGCGGCGGCGTTGCGGTCGACCAGGTCAGCCACCGCGACCCCCTCGGCCTCGGCGGCGAGCACGTTCTTCAGCGAGTTCTCGTCCGTGCCGCTGAGGAAGCGGACCTCCACGCCACGCGCCCTGCGGTGCCGGGCGAGCACGTCGGCCTGCACGAGTTCGAGCGCGAAGCCCAGGTGGGGGCGGGCGTTGACGTAGGGGATGGTCGTGGTGACGAAGTAGCGCTGCACGTCGCCGCTCATGGGTGGGCGCCTCTCTCCCTGGTGTCGGTGGGGCGCTCCGGACACACGGAAGGCCCCGCGTACGGGGCCTCGGTGTCTCGACGTCGTCGCTCAGCAGCCCCGGTGCGGGGGCATCATGCGGCGTGACGACGGGGTGATCATGCGCAGCAAGTTACCACAGCACCGGGTGCGACGTGCTCCGGCCGGTTCAGCGGATCGGAAGGCCGGAGATGGCGCGGGAGATGACGAGCCGTTGGATCTCGCTGGTCCCCTCGAAGATGGTGTAGATCGCGGCGTCGCGGTGCATCCGCTCGACCGGGTACTCGCGGGTGAACCCGTTGCCGCCGAGGATCTGGATCGCCTGCCCGGTGACCCACTTGGCGGTCTCCCCGGCGTAGAGCTTGGACATGGAGCCCTCGGCCCTGGTGAACTGCTGGCCGCTGGCGGCCATCCAGGACGCCCGCCAGACCAGCATCCGGGCGGCGTCGATCCGGGTCGCCATGTCGGCCAGGGTGAACGCGATGCCCTGGTTGTCGATGATCGGGCGGCCGAACTGCTCGCGGGTCTTGGCGTACTCGAGGGCGACCTCGTAGGCGGCCCGCGCGACGCCGACGGCCTGCGCGCCGACGGCCGGACGGGAGGCCTCGAAGGTGGCCATGGCCGCGTTCTTCACCTGTTCGGCCTTCTCGCCGCGGGCGATCGCGGCCGCCCGCTCACGGGCCCGGGCCAGTCGCTCGTCGAGCTTCTCCTTGCCGCCGAGCAGGCAGTCGCCGGGGACGCGCACGTTGTCGAGGACGACCTCGGCGGTGTGCGAGGCGCGGATGCCGTGCTTCTTGAACTTCTGACCCTGGCTCAGACCGGGCGTGCCCGGCGGCACGATGAACGAGGCCTGGCCCTTGGCCCCCAGCGCGGGGTCCACCGAGGCGACGACGACGTGGACGTGGGCGATGCCGCCGTTGGTGGCCCAGGTCTTGGTGCCGTTGAGCACCCACTCGTCCGCCGCCTCGTCGTAGACGGCGCGGGTGCGCATCGCGGCGACGTCGGAGCCGGCGTCGGGCTCGGAGGAGCAGAACGCGGCGACCTTGACGTCGTCGGGGGTGCCGAACATCAGCGGGGCCCAGGTGCCCACCTGCTCGGGCGTGCCGTTGGCGACCAGCCCGACGGCGGCCAGGGCGCTCCCCACGATGGACAGGCCGATGCCGGCGTCGCCCCAGAACAGCTCCTCCATGGCGATCGGGATGCCGAGGCCGGTGGGGTCGAACTGCTGCTGGGCGAAGAAGTCGAGCGAGTAGATGCCGACCTTCGCGGCTTCCTGGAGGATGGGCCAGGGCGTCTCCTCGCGCTCGTCCCACTCGGCCGCGGCCGGGCGGATGACGTCCCGGGCGAAGCCGTGGAGCCAGTCCCGGACCGCGATCTGGTCCTCGTTCGGCGCAAGGGTGAACCCGCTCATCTTCCGTCCCTCCCTGGGTGGTGTTACCTGCGGTAACCTGCTGCCCAGAGAGAGTGCTACCGACGAGTAAGGAATGTCAATGCCGGACCGCGACGACCGCCGCAAGGAGCTGCTCGACGCCGCGGAGCGCGTCGTGCGCCGCGACGGTCCGCGCGCCTCGATGAACGCCATCGCGGCGGAGGCGGGGATCACCAAGCCGATCCTGTACCGGCACTTCGGCGACAAGAACGGGCTCTACGAGGCCCTGGCGGACCGTCACTCGACCGCGCTGCTGGCCGCGATCAACGCGGCGCTGTCCCTGCCCCTGGGCCGGCGGGAACGGGTGGAGGCGGTGCTCGACACCTACCTCTCGGCGATCGAGGCGGGCCCGGAGATCTACCGCTTCCTCACCCATCCGGACCCGACCGCCGAGGGCCTCACCCCGGCCGGCCCGCTGGCCCCCACGCTGCGCGCGATCGCGGACGAGCTGAGCCGGGCCGTCTACGACGAGCTCGACCTGGGGCCGGAGGCCCCGGTGATCGCGGAGGCCTGGGGCCGCGCGATGACCGGGATGGTGCTGGCCGCGGGCGACTGGTGGCTGGAGACCCAGCCCGTCCCCCGCGAGCGGATGGTCCAGATCCTGGCCGACCTCCTCTGGGGCCGCCTCGCCGCCGCCGGCGACAGGCCCCACTGACCCGTGGCCCCGAAGGGGCCCTCAGGGGCGCGAGGCTCCCCACCCTCCCCCAGCCTTCGGCCGGGGGTGCCCCCACGGCGGGAGGTGCCCCCACCGCGACCGGCCCACCACCCCCCGGAGGTTCGTCCGGCACAGGGGGCCGGACCTCCCCGAGTGGTGGGTTGCTCGCGCCAGGCGGCGGAGCCGCACATGTTCACGGCCTCGCGCCCCTGACGGGGCCCTTCAGCAGGGTGGCTGGTACCAGGGGGCGCGACGGAGGGCGCGTTGCGCGCGCCAGGCCCTGGCGCCCGAGAGCCGCTGCACGAACGCGGAGCCGTCCACGTGGTCCACCTCGTGCTGCAGGCACCGCGCGAAGAAGCCGGTCCCCTCGACCTCGATCGGAGCACCCGTCAGGTCCTGGCCGCGCACCACCGCCCGGTCGAAGCGGGGTGTCTGCGCCCTCAGCCCCGGCAGGGACAGGCAGCCCTCCTCCCCCGCCACCACCACGCCGTCCGCGACGGCGAGTTCGGGGTTGACGACACACCCCAGATGGCGGACGTCCTCGTCGTCGGGGCAGTCGTAGACGAACACCCGTGTCGCCACGCCGATCTGATTGGCCGCCAAGCCCACCCCGTCCTGCGCGTACATGGTCGCGAACAGGTCCTCCACCAAGGCGTCCAGCTCCGCCCCGAACTCGGTCACCGGGGCGCAGGGGGTACGCAGCACCTCCGACGCCCAGGGGACGACCCGGTGAACCGTTCCGGCGCTGCCGGGAATCCGCGAGACCATGGCGCAGACTCTAAGCCGAGGCCCGTTCGTCTCATCAACAGACCACACACGACAGCGGAACCGGGCGTGCCGGTAGGCTACGGGCGAGCCGCGCCGTCATGAGGAGGAGGAACCAACCCCGATGGCAGCCAACCCCGAACAGGCAGGTCCTTCGGCGACCCTGCCCGCGCGAGCCAAGCTCGCGGTGACGGCGGGCAAGGCCGCCGCCGCGGTCTCCCGTGCCGCCGGCCGAGGCAGCGGTTCGGTGATCGGCGGACGCGTCGCGCTCAAGCTCGACCCCGACCTGCTGAAGACCCTCGCCGAGAACCTCGACGTCGTCCTGGTCTCCGCCACCAACGGCAAGACCACGACCACCCGCCTGATCGCCGAGGCGCTGCGCGCCGCCGGCCCGGTGGTCTCCAACGCGCTGGGCGCGAACATGCCGGCCGGCATCACCTCCGCGCTCGCGGGGGGCACCGACGCCCGCTTCGGCGTGATCGAGGTGGACGAGAAGTACCTGCCCATGGTCGCCCGGGACACCCGCCCCAAGGCGGTGGCGCTGCTCAACCTCTCCCGCGACCAGCTGGACCGCTCCTCCGAGACCCGCATGCTGGCCGAGAAGTGGCGCGAGTCGCTGCAGCACAGCGACGCGGTGATCATCGCCAATGCCGACGACCCGCTGGTCACCTGGGCGGCGTCCTCCAGCCGTCGGGTGGTCTGGGTGGCCGCCGGTCAGGCCTACCGCGAGGACGCCTGGTCCTGCCCGAGCTGCGGCGGCGTGATGCAGCGTCCGGAGGACGACTGGTTCTGCCCGCAGTGCGGCTTCCGGCGTCCGCAGCCCCACTGGGCGCTCCACGGCGCGTTCGTGACGGATCCTCAGGGCGGCAACTGGCCGATCCAGCTCCAGCTGCCGGGCCGGGCCAACCTGGCCAACGCGGCGAGCTCCGCCGCGGTCGCGGCGGTCTTCGGGGTGCACCCGCAGATCGCGCTGCAGCGGATGCAGGCGGTCCAGGCGGTGGCCGGACGCTACGAGTCCGTCGAGCTGAACGGCCGCGAGGTGCGGCTGCTGCTGGCGAAGAACCCGGCCGGCTGGCTGGAGACCTTCTCGCTGATCGACCCGGCCCCGGCCCCGGTGGTCCTGTCCGTCAACGCGCTGTCCGCGGACGGCACCGACACCTCCTGGCTGTGGGACGTGGACTACGAGCGGCTGGTCGGCCACCCGGTCTTCGTCATGGGTCAGCGCAAGCTGGACCTCGCGGTGCGGCTGGAGGTGGCCGGCGTGCACTTCCAGGTGGTGGACACGATCCAGCAGGCGGTGGCCATGGCCCCGCCCGGGCGGATCGAGGCGATCGCCAACTACACCGCGTTCCAGCAGCTCCGACGCGACGTCAAGAACTGAGAGGGAGACCGGTGAGCGACAGCGCCCTGCGCCTGGTCTGGATCTACCCCGACCTGCTGAGCACCTACGGCGACCGCGGCAACGTGCTGGTCGTCGAGCGGCGCGCCCGCCAGCGCGGGCTCGACGTGCAGCGGATCGACGTGCGTTCGGACCAGCCGGTGCCGACCTCCGGGGACATCTACCTGATCGGCGGCGGCGAGGACCGTCCGCAGCGGCTCGCGGGCGAGCGGCTGCGGCAGGACCCGGGCCTGGCCCGGGCGGTGGACAACGGCGCCATCGTCTTCGCGGTCTGCGCGGGCTACCAGATCCTCGGCCACGAGTTCATCGACGACCGCGGCCAGCGCACCCCCGGCCTGGGCCTGCTGGACGTGTGGTCCACCCGCGGCGAGGGCGCCCGCAACGTCGGCGACATCCTCGCCGAACCCGACCCCCGGCTGGGCCTGCCCTCCCTGACCGGTTTCGAGAACCACCAGGGCATCACCCACCTGGGCCAGGGCGTTTCCCCGCTGGCCCAGGTCTCCGTCGGCGGTGGCAACGGCACCGGCGACGGCACGGAAGGCGCCTGGCGTGACACCGTCTTCGGCACCTACCTGCACGGCCCGATCATGGCGCGCAACCCCGCCGTGGCGGACCTGCTGATCAAGCTCGCGCTCGACGTGAACGCCCTCCCGCCGGTGGACAACACCTGGTACGACGCGTTGCGCGCGGAGCGCATCGCGGCGGCCCAGCAGCCGGCGTGAGCCCCACCCGCACAACTCCGCACCCACCCAAGCCTCCTGCGCGGGCCGCCAAGGCCGCCGGTCCGCGCCCGCCTCGGCATGACCGGATGCCGCGGCGCGTATCGTCACGATAGGGTCGCATTGTCCGATTTCCTCAGCCGCCCGCCGCACCAGCGGCGCCTGACGGACCGTCGGACTCCGTTCCGGTCGTCCGGTTCTGCTCGGGAGTAGCAAAGCGATGCGTATTGGTGTGCTGACCAGCGGCGGGGACTGCCCAGGTCTGAACGCCGTCATCCGGTCGATCGTCCACCGCGGTGTGGTCGACCACGGAGACGAGATCATCGGTTTCGAGGACGGCTGGCGCGGTCTCCTCGACGGCGCCTACCGCGAGCTGACGATCGACTCCGTCTCCGGCATCCTCGCCCAGGGCGGGACCATCCTCGGCTCCACCCGGGTCCAGCCGCAGTCGCTGCGCGACGGCGTGCCCCGCGCCAAGGAGCTGTGCGAGAGCCTCGGCCTGGACGGCGTCATCCCGATCGGCGGCGAGGGCACGCTCAAGGCCGCCCGGCTGCTCTCCGACGCCGGCCTGCCGATCGTCGGCGTGCCGAAGACGATCGACAACGACATCGCCTCGACCGACGTCACCTTCGGTTTCGACACCGCCGTCTCGGTGGCGACCGAGGCGCTGGACCGGCTGAAGACCACCGCCGAGTCGCACCAGCGGATCATGGTCGTCGAGGTGATGGGGCGTCACACCGGCTGGATCGCGCTGAACTCGGGCATGGCGGCCGGCGCCCACGCCATCGTGGTGCCGGAGCGGCCCTTCGACATCTCCAAGCTGACCGAGGTGGTCCAGGAGCGCTTCGACCGCGGCAAGAAGTTCGCCATCGTCGTCGTCGCCGAGGGAGCCAAGCCGGAGCCGGACACCATGCCGTGGGAGGAGGGCACCATCGACATGTACGGGCACGAGCGGTTCACCGGCGTGGCGACGCAGCTCTCCCGCGAGCTGGAGCACCGCACCGGCAAGGAGGCGCGCCCGGTCATCCTCGGCCACGTCCAGCGCGGCGGCACCCCCACCGCCTACGACCGGGTGCTGGCCACCCGCTTCGGTTGGCACGCGGTGGAGGCGGTGCACAAGGGGGCGTTCGGGCACATCACCGCCCTGCACGGCACGGACATCAGCCTGGTTCCGCTGGCCGAGGCCGTCTCGGAGCTGAAGACGGTGCCGGCCGACCGCTACGCCGAGGCCGAGACGGTCATCTGACCCGTCGCCACGACCACGGTCTGACACACCGCCAACTGGCAGGCGCTGTCCGGTTCGTCCCGTTAGCTTGGGCTCATGGAGATCCTTGCGTACGGCGTGCAGGCCGACGAGAAGCCCCTGCTGGAAGCGGCGTTCGCGGGTCGTCACGAGGTGCGGTGCCTGGAGGTCTTCCTGGACTCCGACACCGCGCCTCTGGCGGCCGCCTACCCGGTGATCAGCACCAGCGTCAACGCCCAACTGGACGCGGCCACCCTGCGGGCGCTGGCCAAGGGCGAGACCCGGATGATCGCGCAGCGGTCCACCGGCTTCAACAACATCGACCTCGAGGTCGCCGCCGAGCTGGGGCTGACCGTGGCCCGGGTCTCCTACTACTCTCCCTACGCGGTGGCCGAGTTCGCCTGGGCGCTGGCGCTGGCCGTCAACCGCAAGATCACCCGCGCCTTCAACCGCACCCGCGAGTTCGACTTCCGGCTGGACGGGCTGATGGGCCGGGACATCCACGGGATGACCGTCGGCGTCGTCGGCACCGGCAAGATCGGCGAGGCCTTCGCCCGGATCGCCCACGGCTTCGGCACCGAGCTGCTGGGCTGGGACATCGCCGAGAACCCGGTCTGCCGCGACGAGTTGGGCATGCGCTACACCTCGGTCGAGGAGCTGCTCAGCCGCTCCGACCTGATCAGCCTGCACGTCCCGCTGGTGCCGGACACCCACCACCTGATCGACGACACGGCGCTGCGCCGGATGAAGCCGGACGCGATCCTGGTCAACTCCAGCCGCGGCGGACTGATCGACACCCAGGCCCTGGTCGAGGCGCTGCGCCGGGGCGGCCTCGGCGGCGTGGGCCTGGACGTGTACGAGGAGGAGACCGGCCTCTTCTTCTTCGACAAGTCCCTGGAGGGCATCGCCGACGACACGCTGGCCCGGCTGATGTCCTTCCCGCGGGTCCTGGTGACGAGCCATCAGGCCTACTTCACCAGCACGGCCGTGGGCCAGATCATCGACGCCACGGTGCGCAACGTCGAGGACTACCTGGCCGGGCGGACCAGTGAGAACACGCTGATCCCGCGCTGAGGCCCGGCCCGGCAGGGGGGTGCTGCACGGGGGACGAATCGGGCGGTTCTACTCTGGTGCGGTAGCGCAGCAGCATCGAGGAAGCAGGAACCGCCCATGGGCGACATGCCGGGCATGCCGGGGATGGAGCACGACCTCCCGCCGTTCACCGTCGGCCGGGCGCTCGCGTTCCACCCGTCCGCCGACTGGGGCTTCCTGGTCCTCAGCCTGGTGATGCTGGTCCTCTACGGCGCGGGCTGCGTGCGGCTGTGGCGCCGGGGCGACAGGTGGCCGGTCGGTCGCCCGGTCGCCTGGGTGCTCGGCCTGGCCACGATGGTGCTGGTCACCTGCACCGGACTGGGCCAGTACGGCATGGTGCTGCTGAGCGCGCACATGATGCAGCACATGGTGCTGTCCATGCTCAGCCCGATCCTGCTGCTGCTCGGCGGCCCGATCACGCTCGCGCTGCGGGCGCTGCGCCCGGCGGCCAAGGGGCGGCGGGGTCCACGTGAGGTGCTGGTCGCCGTCCTGCACTCGCGCTACGTCCGGGTGATCTCCCACCCGGCCTTCACCATTCCGCTGTTCATCGCCAGCCTGTACGGGCTGTACTTCACCCCGCTCTTCGACTTCCTGATGCGCTCGCAGTGGGGCCATCTGCTGATGATGGTTCACTTCCTGCTGGTGGGACTGGCGTTCTTCTGGCCGATCATGGGCGTGGACCCCGGCCCGCACCGCCCGGGCTACGTGATGCGCATCCTGGAGCTGTTCGTCGGGATGCCCTTCCACGCCTTCTTCGGCGTGGCGATCATGATGGCATCCGGGCTGATGGTGAAGACCTTCGCCCATCCCGCGGCCTCGCTGGGCATCTCCCCGCTCGGCGACCAGCATCTGGCCGGCGGTCTGGCCTGGGCCTTCTCGGAGATCCCGACCTTCTTCGTGCTGATCGCGGTGACCATCCAGTGGGCCCGCTCGGACGAGCGCGCCTCGCGCCGCAAGGACCGCGCGGCCGACCGCGACGGCGACCAGGAGCTGGAGGCGTACAACGCCTACCTGGCCCGGCTGCAGCGGCAATCGGCCCGCTAGGGCGCGTCCGCCGGACAGGCCCTGCCCCCCTCCGGCCGCTCAGGGGACCTGACGCAGGTACAGCGCACCGCAGGTGTGGCAGAAAGGCTCGGCGGTCTTGCCCCACTGCTCGTCGGAGACGATGGCCGCGGTCTCGTCGAGCTCCCGCCCGCACAGGGCGGTGGTGCCGTTGTCACGGACCATGTGCCACCACCTGACCGGCCCGGACGACACGCCGTCGGCGTACTCGGCGCGCATCTGGTAGACGTGCATCGCTTTCCTCCCGCGTGGCTGCGCCCCCACGGGTTCAGCTTGCGCTGGAGATCGCGGGGACGCCACTCTGACACTCGCTTCTGGACACGCGATATGACGCGACTGTAGCGTATGACGCGACGCTACCAGCGGCCCTGCTGGGCGGCCAGTCCGTCCAGGATCACGTCCAGGCCGAACTGGAAGCGCTCGTCGCCCTCCGCCCTGGTCAGCTGCGGAGCGAGGGCGACGACCAGGGGATAGCGGTCCGGCGGGAGGGAGGAGAAGAAGGACCGGATACCTGCGATGTAGGCCTCCGCATCGCCCTGCTCCTGGCGCCAGGGGCTGGTGCGCAGGCCCTGCTCGTAGGCGGTCGCCACGACGTAGAGGGCGAGCAGGTCCACGGCATAGGCGATCACCTGGTCGTCGAAGCCGCCGGCCCGCAGCAGCCGCAGCACCGTCTCGGCGGAGTCGAGCATCGCCGGGGTGGTCGGGATGTTCGCCGTCAGCGCGGCGCGGGCCAGGTCGCCGTGGGCCGCGAGGTTGTCCCGGCTCGCGATCAGAAACTCCGTCAACTGCTCGCGCCAGCGCCCGGGTTCTGGCTCCGGCCGGGGCAGCGCGGCGGCGACGCGCTCCATGACCAGCGCGATCAGCTCGTCCTTGTTGGAGACGTGGGCGTAGAGCGAGGCGGCGCCGGTGCCGAGCTCCTGGGCGACGCGGCGCATGTTCAGCGCGTCCATGCCCTCGGTGTCGATGACCGTGAGGGCCGCCTCGACGATCGCCTCGCGGCTGAGCGACCGGCGGCGTGGCCTGCGCTGCTCCTCGCCGCTCCAGAAGGAGGCCCAGGGGGGATTGCTCGTCATGCCGAGAAGACTAGTTGACACGAACGCCGTTCGCTAGCTAGAACGGTGTTCGTCAAACGAACAGCGTTCTTCACGAGAGAGAAACCGGGGGAATCCCTGTGACCACCGACGCGATCACCTCACCCGCAGCCCAGGAGCAGGAACGACCGCCTGGCTACCGCTGGCGCTGGTGGGCCCTGGCCGTCGTGCTGATGGCCGAGATCATGGACCTGCTGGACACCACGATCATCAACGTCGCCGCCCCCGCGATCCGCGGCGACTTCGGCGGCAGCACCGCGCAGATCCAGTGGATCACCGCCGCCTACACGCTCACCTTCGCGGTCGCGCTGATCACCGGCGCCCGAATGGGCGACCTCTACGGACGCAAGCGGCTCTTCGTCATCGGCGCCCTCGGCTTCACCCTCTGCTCCGCCCTGTGCGCGGCGGCGGGCGGTCCGGGCATGCTGATCGGCTCGCGGGCCGCACAGGGCCTGTTCGCGGCCCTGATGATCCCTCAGGGCTTCGGCATCCTGCGCTCCGTCTTCCCGCCCGCCGAGATCGGCGGCGCCTTCGCCGCCTTCGGCCCGGTCATGGGCCTGTCCTCGGTGCTCGGCCCGACGGTCGGCGGCTTCCTGGTCACCGCGAACCTCTGGGGCACCGGCTGGCGGATGGTCTTCCTGATCAACCTCCCGCTGGGCCTGGCCGCCGCCCTGCTCGGCTCCCGCCTCTTCCCGCGTGACCAACGCACCACGGAGGCAACCAGGTTGGACCTGCCGGGCTCGCTGCTGCTCAGCCTGGCCGCACTGGCCCTGATCTACCCGCTGGTCCAGGGCCGCGACCTGGGCTGGCCGCTGTGGACGTACCTGTCGATGGCCGCCTCGGTCCCGCTGCTCGCCCTCTTCGGCTGGTACCAGCGCCGGCTCAAGCAGCGCGGCGGATCCCCGCTCGTCGAGCCCAGCCTCTTCCGCAACCGCGGCTTCACCTCGGCCCTGGCCGTCGGCGTGGTCTTCTTCGCCGGGATGAGCGGACTGATGCTGGCGCTCACCCTGGCCATGCAGCTCGGCCTGGGGTGGACCGCCCAGCACGCGGGCCTGTCGATGATCCCGCTCTCGCTCGGCATCGCGCTGGGCGCGGGCCTCAGCGGGGCGGCGCTCGGCCCGAAGTTCGGCCGCCGGGTGATGCACGCCGGACTGGTCGTCATGATCCTTGGCTCGCTGGGCCTCTGGCTCACCTTCGCCCAGGCCGGGACCGGCCTCAACAGCTGGGAGCTGATCCCGGCCCTGGCCGTCACCGGCTTCGGCATGGGCCTGCTGATGGCGCCCTTCTTCGACATCGCCCTCGCCGGGGTTGCCGACCACGAGACCGGCTCCGCGTCCGGCGTCCTCAACGCCGTTCAGCAGCTGGGCGGTTCGATCGGCGTCGCCGCGCTCGGCACGGGCTTCTTCTCCTGGGCCACGCACCACGGCTTCACCGACGCGACGGGGTGGACGCTCGCCTGCACCGCCGCTGCGCTCGGCATAGCAGCCGGCCTCACGTTCCTCCTGCCCAGGATGCCGCGCAAGGACTCGGCACACGGGTAAGCCCCACTCACCCCCAGCGCCCAGCACACCACTCGGGGAGGTCCGGCCCGCAC
>NZ_JBHSQJ010000006.1:71446-74626 GCF_042658505.1 Streptacidiphilus monticola
CGCAGTTCCTCGCGCCCCTGACGGGGCCCGCGCCCCGGGGGGCAGCTCAGGGGAGGAAGTACATGGGGTTCGGGAGCTTGTAGGTCTGCTCGGAGTAGCCGCCGTTCAGGTCGCTGAACTGGTCGCCGAAGTTGGCCGTGATCGTGTACCCCAGGGCCTCCAGATGGGCGCGCGTCCCGGACTTGTAGTCCACCGTCGAGCACGTCCACGTCGTCGGCGTGGCGCAGTTGCTCAGGTACGCCGGCGGGTTGGCCTTGTTCTTCAGGAACAGGTGGGCGTCGTCCGCATCGGGGAAGCCCTGGGACGACAGCTGCCGCACCGTGTCCGCCCGCTGCGACTCCGGGCGACCGGTGATGTAGAAGACCGTGTAGCCCTGCGCCTTGGCCCAGTTGGCCAGGTCGTTCATGCCGAAGACCGCGGGGAAGTTCTTCGTCGCGATGTACTGCGCGTTGCTGGCCGCGTTGTAGACGAAGGTCGTCTCCAGCTCGTAGTTGTAGGTGGACAGCGCGGTGTCGTCCACGTCCAGCACGATGGCGCGCCTGCCGCTGTGGTCGTGCTTGATCTTCTGCGCCAGGTACTTCTCGGCCTTGGCCTCTATGCCGTACACCTGGATCGCGTAGTTGCTGCTCGACGAGGCCCAGTGCTCGCCGTTGGCGTCCACGGTGTCGCCGTAGTACGCCTTGATCTGGTTGACCTCGTCGGTCATGTTGGTGATCTGCTTGTCGCTGGTCGGCGCCGAGGTGTCGGCGAGGGCGAGCCCTCCGCCGGCCACCACTGCCCCGGCGGCGACGCCCACCGCCAGGGTGGCGAACGTGCGCGAGTGGTTCTTGAAGGTCCGTGCGAGCGTCAAGACTGGCTCCTTCAGCCACGGAGGCATCGGTAAGGCGATACGGAGGTAGTTCTTACCGTCCTCGGGGCGCCCTTGTCTATGCGCGTTGACAAACCTGAGCCCTTCGCGCCAGGTCCGTGCGCCGCCCCCTCGGCCGCCGCGTCCCGGCGTGTCGCGACGATGGCGGACCCGGGTGGTGGAACTTCCCGGGCGTCATCCGAATTGGCGTGAGTTCTCTCACAATTCCTTGGAAAAACCGCATGTCAGCGCGGTCGCAGCCGCCTCGGGGAGAATTTTTCGAAGGCGTCTCCGAATACGCCGATCGGGCGCAGATCGCCGTTCAAACCGGGCGTGACAAGCCTCACAACGGGCCTTCAAAACGTGAGATCTTCCTGAAGATGTGCCAATACTGACGGCCGAACAGCAAGCCCCCGCTGAAGTGGCGGGGCGGTCCGGGCGGACGCCGAGTCTCGCCACCGTCCGGGCGCCAGGTGCTCACCCACCTGACAGGCGAGAGCGGGAGACCCAGGCAGGACGGGGCGCGGTCGGTACCAGCGCTCCTTGGGGTGAAGCCACAGCCGTGGCCGGGCAACTTTCGGAGCCCGAACCCGACAGGATCAACTTTCGCAGGCGGTTCCGGAAGGGCTCTCACATGTCCTCGTCCTCTGTGGCCCCTCGTTCGCATGCCCGCCTCCGGGTCGGCGTGACTTCGGCGGTCGCCGCCGGAGCCGTTCTCGGCGGCGTCGTCCTCTCCTCCCAGGCGCAGGCCGCCACCCCGACGTACGGCGCCAAGGCCATCAAGGTGGCGGCCGCCAAGAAGGGCGCTCCCTACCGCTGGGGCGCGGTCGGCCCGACCCGGTTCGACTGCTCCGGCCTGACGCTCTACAGCTTCAAGAAGGTGGGCAAGTCCCTCCCGCGCACCGCGCAGCAGCAGTACAGCAAGGTCCGGCACATCTCCGCGAGCCAGCGGCAGGTCGGCGACCTGGTCTTCTTCCACAGCGGCTCGCACGTCTACCACGTGGGCATCTACGCCGGCGCGGGCAAGATCTGGCACGCGCCGCACACCGGCGCGGTGGTCCGCCTGGAGCGGATCTGGACCAAGTCGGTCTGGTACGGCCGGGCCTGACGTCCCGTCGCCGCCGCCCCGGCTCACTCGCCGGGGTAGCGGACCCCGATCTGCGCCCGGGCGGCGTCCAGGACGGCCATCACGTCCAGGGTGTCCTGCCGGCTCACCGACGGACTCTCCAGCAGTCCCGCGCGCAGGCAGCGCATGACCTCCTCGGCCTCGTGGACGTAGCCGCGTCCGCGCCGGGGCAGTTCGACGGTCTCCCCCGCCGTCGGGTCGCCGTCGGCGCGGTACCAGGTGAACCGGTCCGCGCGGAAGAAGGGCGAGGGGACCTCGATACGCCCGAGGTCCCCGGCGACCACCGCGCGGACCGGCGATCCTGCGGTGATCCCGCAGGACAGCGCCGCCAGCGCGCCGTCCTCCCAGCCGAGGAGCAGCCCCGTGGTGGCGTCCACGCCCTCCGGGGTGAGCGTGGCCCGGGCGGTCACCTGCGCGGGCTTGCCCAGCATCATGTGGGCGAAGGTCACCGGGTAGACGCCGAGGTCCAGCAGCGCCCCGCCGCCCAGCTCGGGGTTGCGCATCCGGTGCTCGGGGGCGAAGGGGCCGGGCACCCCGAAGTCGGCCTGGACCAGCGCGACCTGGCCCACCGCACCGTCGGCCACGAGCTCGGCGACCCGGCGCGCGACCGGGTTGCAGCGCATCCACATGGCTTCCATCAGGAAGACGCCCTGCTTGTGCGCCAGGTCGAACAGCGCCTCGGCGTCCTGGAGGTTGAGCGTGAACGGCTTCTCGCACAGCACCGCCTTGCCCGCGGACAGCAGCAGCGCGCTCGCCGCGTAGTGCGCGTTGTGCGGGGTGGCCACGTAGACGACGTCCACCTCGGGGTCCTCCGCGAGGGCGGCCCAGGTGCCGTAGGCGCGCGGGACGCCGAACCGGGCGGCGAACGAGTCCGCCGCCGCCTGGGTCCGGGAGGCGACGGCCACCAGTTCGGCGTCGGGCAGCAGTTGCAGGTCGGCGGCGAACTCGGCGGCGATGCCGCCGGTCGCGAGGATGCCCCAGCGGATCTTCTCGGTGCTCATGGGCGCCATCCCACCCCCCGATCCGAAGAAGCGTCAACCCCGGGCGGCGGAACCGGAATTCGCCCGGATTCCGGAAACCTGGTTCGGACGTGTGCGGTGCAGCGGACCCGTCCGGCAATCCGGAACCGGCCGGGGTGATTCCCTGGAATAGCCGGTCGGCCGAATTCGCCGCACCGTGCGTCCGGTTCTTCCGGAGCAATGCGGGC
>NZ_JBHSQJ010000006.1:74639-96263 GCF_042658505.1 Streptacidiphilus monticola
CCGGCGGCTGCCGGGAGCGTCAGCCTCCGGAACTCACCGCCGCCAGAACGCCCACCGCGAAGTCGATCTGACGGCCGGTGAGGTCGCCCCGCGCCGTGAGCCGCAGCCGGGAGATGCCGTCCGGAACGGACGGCGGCCGGAAGCAGCCGACCGCCAGGCCCGCGTCCCGGCAGGCCGCCGCCCAGGCCACCGCCGCCTCCGGGGAGGGCGCGCGGACGGAGACGACCGCGGCCTCGGGTTCGCTCACCGCCAGCCCGGCGGCGGCCAGCCGCTCCGAGAGCAGCCGGGCCACCTCGCGGGCCCGCTCGGCGCGCTCCGGCTCCTCGCGCAGCAGCCGGAGGGCTCCCAGGGCGGCGCCCACGGCGGCCGGGTTGAGTCCGGTGTCGAAGATGAAGGTGCGTGCCGCCTGGACCAGGTGGTCGATCACCCGGCGCGGACCGAGGACCGCACCGCCCTGCGCGGCAAGGGACTTGGACAGCGTGATGGTGGTCACCACGTCCGGGCCGCCGGCCAGGCCCGCGGCCGCGGTGCTGCCGCTGCCCCCGGGGCCGAGGACGCCCATGCCGTGGGCGTCGTCGATCAGCAGCGCGGCGCCGTGGGCGCGGCAGACCCGGGCCAGCTCCGCGAGCGGCGCGGCCTCGCCGTCCACGGAGAAGACGGCATCGGTCACCACGAGCGCCTCCGGCTCGGGGCGCGAGGCGAGGGCCGCGGCCACGGCCACCGGGTCGCGGTGCGGCGCCCGCTCGACGCGGGCCCGGGCCAGTCGGCAGCCGTCGATGAGCGAGGCGTGGTTCTGCGCGTCGGAGACGATCAGGTGGGCGGGCCCGGTGAGCGCGGTGAGCGCGGCCAGGTTGGCGGTGTATCCGGAGGAGAACACCAGGGCGGCCTCCGCGCCGGTGAACTCGGCCAGCTCCCGCTCGAGTTCGGCATGCAGTTCGGTGGAACCGGTGACCAGCCGGGAGCCGGTGCTGCCGCCGCCCCAGCGGCGGGCGGCGTCGGCGGCGGCCTCGGTCACCCGGGGGTGGCGGACCAGGCCGAGGTAGTCGTTGCTCGCCAGGTCGAGCAGGCCGGACTCGGCGGGGCGGGGCCTGACGGCGCGCACCAGGCCGGCCTCACGCCGGTCCCGGTCGGCCTGGGCCAGCCAGGCGAAGGGGTCGCGGACCCGGACCGGCGCGGTCATCCGGAACACGCTCCGCGCTGCGCCTGCTGCCACTCGCACCGGGGGCACTGCGGCGCGCCGGGCGCGTCCGCGGGGTACTCGGTGGGCTCGCCGCACAGGACGCAGTCGGCCATCGGCTCACCGGGCCGGGCGGGTGCGGGGGCGTCCGCGGGTCGCGGGGTCGCGCAGTATGGGTCGTCAGGCATGAGGCCACGGTATGCCTAGGACCAGAGCAGTGCGTCCCCTGCCGTGTATGAGAGAAACCACGTCGGTGTGGTCAGCAGCGGGTCGTGCGCGGCGGTGCTGCCGTCCGCGCGGGCGGTCTGAACGACCGTCACGAAGCGGCCCACGGCCGCCGCGTGGAACTCCGGGACGGGACCGGCGGGCGCCACCACCGCGGGCAGCGCCGCTCCGGGGAGTTGGAAGACGACGTCGGTCGCGGCCACGGCGGCGGCGGCCTTCCGTGCGGTGGCCGCGTCCGGGTACATCAGCACCGTCACCGAGGACACGACGGCGTGGTCGTCGCTGACGTAGGAGGCGGTCAACGAGCCGAGACACGGCGTGCGCACCCCGGCCGTGGCGGTCGCGGCGAGGCCGGCGGCGCACTGGCCCGCGGTGGCGGCGTAGCGGGTGGCGCGGTAGCCGTCGGGGCTGGTGGCCGTGGCGGGAGTGCTCAACCGGCCGGGCAGGACCTGGTCGACGTCCGGCAGGGCGGTCGCGGCGGCGGGCGCGGACAGCGAGCCGGAGGCGGCGAAGGCGTCCTGGGAGACGCTGCCCTGCCCACCGGCGGCGACGCTGCTGTGCGTCGGGGCGGCGTAGTGGACCTCGGCCCAGGTGGCGACGCCGGCGGCGGCCACGAGCAGGGTCAGCATCGCCGCGGTCCGGGGGCGCCGCACGCCCGTTCGCTCGTTGGGTTCGGGTTCCCCCCTGCTCGTCATGGCAGCAGAGTCTAAGACGCGATCTTGAGAGGTCAACACTCGGGTGTGCCATGGAACACACGGCGATCTGCGGCTTCTGTCACAACCCGGCAGGTTTCGCTCCGTCAGTTCTGGTGACTTCCGACATGGCGCGACAGGGGCGCGGGAGGGAAGCATCTGCACCATGGATCTTCTCGACTCCCTGGTCGCCAAGGGCCTCGCCGGCGAACAGCCCACCCGCGACGAAGCCTTGGCCGTCCTCGCCTCCGGCGACGACGAACTGCTCGACGTCGTCGCGGCGGCCGGCCGGCTGCCCCGCCACTACTTCGGACGCCGGGTCAAGCTCAACTACCTGGTCAACCTGAAGAGCGGGCTCTGCCCGGAGGACTGCTCCTACTGCTCCCAGCGGCTGGGCTCCAAGGCCGAGATCCTCAAGTACACCTGGCTGAAGCCGGAGCAGGCCGCCGAGGCCGCCCGGGCCGGAGTCGCGGGCGGCGCCAAGCGCGTCTGCCTCGTGGCCAGCGGCCGCGGCCCGACCGACCGGGACGTGGAGCGGGTGGCCGACACCATCGCCGCCATCAAGGAGGCGGACGAGCGGGTGGAGATCTGCGCGTGTCTCGGCCTGCTCTCCGACGGCCAGGCCGACCGGCTCCGCGAAGCCGGGGTGCACGCGTACAACCACAACCTGAACACCTCCGAGAACACCTACGGCGACATCTGCTCCACCCACGACTTCGCCGACCGGGTCGACACGGTCCAGCAGGCCCAGTCCGCGGGCCTGTCCGCATGCTCGGGCCTGATCGCGGGCATGGGCGAGAGCGACGCCGACCTGGTGGACGTGGTCTTCGCGCTGCGCGAGCTCAACCCGGACTCGGTTCCGGTCAACTTCCTGATCCCCTTCGAGGGGACCCCGCTGGCCAAGGAGTGGAACCTCACCCCGCAGCGCTGCCTGCGCATCCTGGCGATGGTCCGCTTCGTCTTCCCGGACGTCGAGGTGCGCATCGCCGGCGGCCGCGAGGTGCACCTGCGCACGCTGCAGCCGCTCGCCCTGCACCTGGCCAACTCGATCTTCCTGGGCGACTACCTGACCAGCGAGGGCCAGGCGGGCCAGGCCGACCTCGACATGATCGCCGACGCGGGCTTCACGGTCGAGGGCGCGGACGAGGCGACGCTGCCCCGCGACCGCGCCGAGGCCGCCGTGGTGCGCCGCCGTGGCGCCGGGACCGACCTGCCGCCCAACGCGTGACCCCGCAGATGACGCCCGATCAGCTCCTGGCCCTCGACCGGGCCCACGTCTGGCACCCGTACGGGCCGATGCCCGGCCGGTCCGATCCCTTCGTCGTCGAGGCGGCGGAGGGCGTCCGGCTGCGCCTGGGCCGGCCGGTCGAGGGCCGGGACGAGCTGATCGACGGCATGTCCTCCTGGTGGGCCGCCATCCACGGCTACCGCCACCCGGTGCTGGACGCCGCCGTCACCGACCAGCTCGGCCGGATGGCGCACGTGATGTTCGGCGGGCTCACCCACGAGCCCGCCGTACGGCTCGCGACCCGGCTGGTGGAGCTGACCCCGGAGCCGCTGCAGCACGTCTTCCTCGCGGACTCGGGCTCGGTCTCCGTCGAGGTCGCCGCCAAGATGTGCCTGCAGTACTGGAGTTCACGCGGACGCCCGGAGAAGCACAAGCTGCTGACCTGGCGCGGCGGCTACCACGGCGACACCTTCCACCCGATGTCGGTCTGCGACCCCGAGGGCGGCATGCACCACCTCTGGCGTGGCGTGCTGCCCCGCCAGGTCTTCGCGGACGCCCCGCCGGACGGCTTCGACCGGCCGCTGGACCCGGCGTACGTGGCCCACCTGGATGCCCTGCTGGCCCGCCACGCGGCGGAGTCGGCGGCGGTGATCGTGGAGCCGGTGGTCCAGGGCGCGGGCGGGATGCGCTTCCACTCACCCGAACTGCTGCGGGTCCTCCGGGAGTTGTGCGATGCCCACGAGCTGCTGCTGGTCTTCGACGAGATCGCCACGGGCTTCGGCCGCACGGGCGCGCTGTTCGCGGCGGACCACGCCGGGGTCTCCCCGGACGTGATGTGCCTGGGCAAGGCGCTGACCGGCGGCTACCTGACGCTCGCCGCGGCGCTGTGCACGACGGAGATCGCCGAGGGAATCAGCGGCGGCGCGGTACCGGTGCTGGCGCACGGGCCGACGTTCATGGGCAACCCGCTGGCGTGCGCGGTGGCGAACGCCTCGCTGGACGTGCTGCTCGGGCAGGACTGGCGCACGGAGGTCAAGCGGATCGAGGCCGGCCTGGCGGAAGGGCTCGCGCCGGCACGGGAGTTGCCCGGCGTCAAGGACGTGCGGGTGCTGGGCGCGATCGGCGTCGTCCAGTTGGACGCCGAGGTCGACGTCCCCGCCGCGGCGAGGGCGGCGGCACGCGAGGGTGTGTGGCTGCGCCCCTTCCGCGACCTCGTCTACACGATGCCCCCGTACCTCACCTCGGACGAGGACCTGGCCACGATCTGCCGAGGAGTTCTCGCCGCCACGGCAACCATCGTCCTTTAGGGGCGCGGGGAACTGCGCGACCAGCCCACCACCCGGGGAGGTCCGGCCCCCATGTGCGGGACGGACCTCCGTGAGTGGTGGGTTGCTCGCGCAGTTCCCCGCGCCCCTGAGGTGGTGCGACTGAAGGAGACTGCACAACATGGGCCACACCCCCGACATGGATCCCACCGTCGTCCTCGTGACCGGTACGGGGACCGAGATCGGCAAGACCGTCGTCACCGCGGCGGTCGCCGCGCTCGCCCTCGCGGCCGGGCGGAAGGTGGCCGTGCTCAAGCCCGGGCAGACCGGCATGGCTCCCGGGGAACCGGGCGACCTCGCCGAAGTCCTCCGGTTGGCGGGTCCCGTGACGACCAGTGAGCTGGCGCGCTACCCCGACCCCCTCGCTCCCGCCACCGCCGCCGCACGCAGCGGCCTGCCGACGATCGGGCCCGAGGAGATCGCCGCCGAGGCGGCCCGGCTCGCCGCCTCCCACGACCTGGTCCTCGTCGAGGGCGCCGGCGGCCTCCTCGTTCACTACGACGAGCACGGGCACAGCCTCGCCGACGTGCCCAAGGCCCTGACCTCGCACGGGCTTTCCGCCTCCGCCCTGGTCGTCGTCACGGCCGGTCTGGGCACCCTCAACGTCACCCAGCTCACCGCCGAGGCCCTGCAGGCGCGCGGCATCCCGCTGCGCGGCCTGGTCATCGGCTCCATGCCCGCCGAGCCCGACCTCGCGACCCGCTGCAATCTGACCGACCTCCCCCGCGTTGCCGGAGCACCCCTGCTCGGGGCGGTACCCCACGGACTTCCGGACGCACCGGACTTCCTCGCAGGGGCCCGGGCCGCCCTCGCGCCCGCCCTTGGCGGGACGTGGCAGCTCGTGTAGACAGTCTCCGTGTCCGAACTGACCGTCAGCTCACCGCCCTCGGCGGCGCCTTCGCTCTGGCGTCACCGCTCGTTCCTGCTGTTGTGGGGCGGTCAGTCCGTCAGCGAGCTGGGCTCCGAGGTGACCGCCCTGGTCCTGCCGCTGCTGGCGGTCACCGTGCTGCACGCGTCCACCTTCGCGGTGGCGATGCTGGGCCTGGCCGGGCGGCTGCCGTTCCTGCTGCTGTCGCTGCCGGCCGGGGTCGTCGTCGACCGGCTCCGCCGACGCACCCTGATGATCTGCTGCGACGTGGGCCGGATGGTCCTGCTGGCCTCGGTCCCGCTGACCGCCGTCCTGCGGGGTGCGGTGCCGCTCTGGCAGCTCTACGTCGTGGCGGTCGGCGTGGGCGTCCTGTCGGTCTTCTTCGACGTCGCCTACCAGAGCTACCTGCCGTCGCTCATCCCCCACGAGCAACTCATGGACGGCAACGGCAAGCTGGGCGTCACCGCGGCCTTCGCGGGCCTGGTCGGCCCGTCGCTCGGCGGCGCGCTCAGCGGACTGGTCGGCGCCGCCCGGGCGGTGGCCGCCGACGCGGCCTCCTACGCCGTCAGCGTGCTCGCGCTGGGGCTGATCCGCAGCCCGGAGCCGCGCCCGGAACCCGGCGCCGCCCGGGTCGGCTTCCGCGCGGCGATGGGCGAGGGGCTGTCCTTCGTCGTCCGGCACCCGGTGCTGCGCCGCATCGTGGCCTGCACCGCCACGGCGAACCTCTTCCTCGCCGGTCTGACCGCGGTCGAAGTCGTCTATCTGATCCGGCAGTTGCACGCGAGCACGGCCGAGACCGGCGCGGTGCTGAGCGCCGGGGCGATCGGCGCGATCGTCGGCGGGGCCCTGTCCGGCCGCCTCTCGCGCCGGATCGGCTCGGCCCGCATCATCTGGATGGCGATGCTGCTGCCCGCCCCGCTCAACCTGCTGCTCCCGCTCGCCGGGCCGGGCTGGGGACTGCTGCTCTTCGCGCTCGGGCTGGCGCAGCTCAACGCCTCGGGCATCCTCTACAACACGGCCCAGGTCTCCTACCGGCAGGCCATCTGCCCGCCGGGCCTGGCGGGCCGGATGAACGCCTCGATCCGCTGGCTGGTCTGGGGCACGCTCCCGCTCGGCGCGCTGTTCGGCGGCGCGCTCGGCAGTTGGGCCGGGCTGCACGCCACCGTGTGGATCTGCTCCGCGGGCGCGGGCCTGGCCGGATTCTGGGTCCTGTTCTCCCCCTTGGGGCGGATGCGTGACGTGCCCCGCCCGGAGGCGGACTCAGGGGCGCTCTCGCCCGCCTGACGGATGTGGGGCGCGGCGCGGGCGTGGAGACTGGGCACATGGTGGACGCAGCGGACGGCCGTGCGGCGGCACGCGCCCTCGGACTGACCAAGGCCTACGGCCAGGGGGACACGCGGGTGGTCGCGCTGGACGCGGTGGATGTCGTGATCGAGCGCGGGCGCTTCACCGCGATCATGGGGCCCTCGGGCTCCGGCAAGTCCACGCTGATGCACTGTCTGGCGGGCCTCGACACGGCGACCTCCGGGCAGATCTGGATCGGCGACACCGAGCTGACCGGGCTCGGGGACCGGCAGTTGACCCGGCTCCGCCGCGACCGGGTCGGCTTCGTCTTCCAGGCTTTCAACCTGCTGCCGACGCTCACCGCCGAGGAGAACATCACCCTGCCGGCCGACATCGCGGGCCGCCGCACCGACCCGGCCTGGCTGCGCCAGGTCGTGGAGACGCTCGGCCTCGGGGACCGGCTGCGGCACCGGCCGCACGAGCTGTCCGGGGGCCAGCAGCAGCGGGTCGCGGTCGCCCGGGCGCTGGCCGCCCGGCCCGAGCTGATCTTCGCCGACGAGCCGACCGGCAACCTGGACTCCCGGGCCGGGGCCGAGGTGCTCGGCTTCCTGCGCCGCAGCGTCGACGAACTCGCCCAGACGGTGGTGATGGTGACCCACGACCCGGCCGCCGCCTCCTACGCCGACCTGGTGCTCTTCCTCGCGGACGGCCGCCTGGTCGACCGCCTCGACCAGCCGACCGCCGATGCCGTGCTCGCCCGGATGAGCGGCTTCGACGGCCCCCGGACCAGCTGACCCGGAGTCAGGACACCATGCTCAAGGCGACCCTGCGCAGCTTCCTCGCCCACAAGGGGCGGCTGTTCCTGTCCCTGCTGGCCGTGGTCCTCTCGGTGGCCTTCGTCGCGGGGACGCTGCTGTTCACCGACACCATCGGCACCACCTTCGACCGGCTGTTCCGGTCCACCTCGGCGGACGTCACGGTGACCCCGCACGACGACCTGGAGAGCAGCCAGGGCCAGAACTTCTCCGGCGTCGTCCCGACCGTGCCCGCCGCGCTGGTCGGGCGGGTGGCGGCGGTGCCGGGGGTCCGGCAGTCGCTGGGACGGGTCTCCGTCCCGGGCGTCACTCTCACCGACGCCGCGAACCACGACATCGGCGCGGTCGGCGGCGCCCCGACGATCGGCCTGAACTGGCAGCTCCGCCCCAACTCCCCGGTGGACCTCAGCTCCGGGACCGCCCCGCACGGCACGGACGAGGCGGTCGTCGACGCGGACACCGTCCACAAGCACCACCTGACGCTCGGTCAGCAGCTCGCGGTCATCACGGCCACGGGCCGCTTCCCGGTCCGGCTGGTCGGCATCGCGACCTTCAACACCACCAACCCCGGCGCGACCCTGGTCTTCCTGGACACGGCGACGGCCCAGACCCGACTGCTCGGCCGGCCCGGCGTGTTCACCTCGGTGGACGCCACGGCCGCTGCGGGCGTCTCCCACGACGTGCTGCGCGGCCGCATCGCCGCGGCCGTGGGCAGCGGATACGACGTCAAGACCGCCGCGCAGACGGCCAAGGACTCCGCGCAGCGGCTGGGCAGCTTCCTCTCCGTCCTCAAGGACGCGCTGCTGGGCTTCGCCGGGATCGCGGTCCTGGTCGGGATCACGCTCATCCTCAACACCTTCTCCATGCTGGTGGCGCAGCGCACCCGGGAGCTGGGGCTGCTGCGGGCCCTGGGCGCGAGCCGGGAGCAGGTGAACCGCTCGGTGCTGGTGGAGGCGGTGCTGCTCGGGCTGCTCGGCTCCACGTTGGGGCTGCTGCTCGGGCTGGCGCTGGCGCTCGGGCTGATCCGGCTGATCGCCGGGGCCGGGATGGAGCTCAAGGGCAGCGAACTCGCGTTCCGCTGGCCTACGTTCGTCGCCTCCTACGCGGTCGGGGTGATCGTCACCGCGGTATCGGCCTACCTGCCGGCCCGGCGCGCGGCGCAGATCTCGCCGATGGCCGCGCTGCGGGAGGCCGACCTGCCCGGCCGCGGCGCACCGCTGCGGCGCCGGGCGCTGCTCGGCGGCGCGGTGCTGCTGCTCGGAGCGGCGGGGCTGGCCCTGGCGGCGGCCTCCTCCTCGGCGGGGCAGGCGGCGATCTGGCTCGGCGCCGGTGTGCTGCTGTCGCTGCTGGGGCTGATCGCGGTCGGGCCGCTGCTGGCGGCACCGGTGATCCGGGTGGTGGGCGGCTGGTTCCCCCGCGTCTTCGGCAGCGTCGGCGTGATGAGCCAGCGCAACGCGCTGCGCAACCCCCGGCGGACGAGCGCGACGGCCTCGGCCCTGATGATCGGTCTGGCCCTGGTGGCCGCGCTGTCGGTGGTGGGCGCCTCCATGGCGGCCTCCTTCGACGCGCAGGTGGACAAGACGATCGGCGCGGACTTCATCGTCCAGAACGGTGTCGGCCGCCCCTTCCCGCCGCAGGTGGGCGACGCGGTGGCGGCGGTGCCCGGAGTGGGGGCCGCCGTCCGCGGCCAGGCCACCCGGGCGGCGCTGCTGCCCGGCGGCAGGAACACGACCGTCGTCGGGACGGGACCGGGCCTGGAGAAGATGGTGCGCATCGAGCTCCGGCAGGGCTCGGTGGCCGCCGGCACCGCCCCGGGCGCGGTGATGATCGGCTCCCACTACGCGGACCAGCACGGGCTGACCCTGGGCAGCCGGGTCCAACTGCGTTTCGGCGACGGGACCCTGGCCACGCTGAGGGTCGGCGCGGTGGACGTCACCGACACCACCCCGGGCGGCCTGGGCGACGAACCGGTCCTCGGCACGGCGACGCTGCACCGGTACCAGCCCGGGGTGCTCGACGACGTGGTCTTCGTCAACGCGGCGCACGGGCAGGACAAGGCCCGGGTCAAGGCAGCCCTCAAGGCGGCGGTGGCGCAGTACCCGCAGGTGCAGGTACGCGACCAGGCCGACTTCAAGAAGCTGATCCGCGGTCAGATCGACGTGCTGCTCAACCTGGTCTACGGGCTGTTGGGACTGGCCATCGTCATCGCCATCCTGGGCGTGGTGAACACGCTCGCGCTCTCGGTGGTGGAACGGACGCGCGAGATCGGCCTGCTCCGCGCCCTCGGCCTCGCCCGCCGCCAACTGCGGCGGATGGTACGGCTGGAGGCCGTGGTGATCTCGTTGTTCGGCGCGGTGCTGGGCCTGGGCCTCGGGCTGGTCTGGGGACTGACGGCGCAGCGGCTGCTCGCGCTCAAGGGGATGCAGACCCTGTCGGTGCCCTGGTCCACCGTCCTGGCCGTCGTGGTAGGCGCGGCGGCGGTGGGCCTGGTGGCCGCCCTGGGCCCGGCGCTAAGGGCTTCCCGCCTCAACGTACTGGACGCCATCGCGCACGAGTAACGCCAACTCCTCGGCTCCGCCGAGGAGCTCGGGCTCGACGCCGTCGAGNGCAGGCGCTCCGCGGACGCCCAGAGCCCCGGTGGCGCGTCGCGATGGCCCCGCAGATGGTCCAGCAGGAAGGCCACCCAGGCCCTCAGTTCACTTGTCTGGTACGCCAGTTCACCGTCCATCCTTCGACGCTACGCCTCCCCACTGACAGCGCCCCCCCGCAGGGGCGCGAGGAACTGCGCGAGCAACACACCACCCAGGGAGGTTCGTCCCGCACACGAGGCCGGACCTCCCTGGGTGGTGTGTTGCTCGCGCCGGGGGCATCTCCCGCCCGAAGGGTGGGGGATCCTCGCGCCCCTGACGGGGCGTCTAGCATGGGCTGCGTGAGGAATCGGGGCCCCGGGTTGCGAGCGCTGCTGCCATGGCAGGTCCAGGGGATTCGTACCGGTCGGGAGTGGGTGCGGGGCGTCGCGCCGCAGGTGGTGCGGGCCAGATGGCAGCGGCTCGCCGAGGCCGAAGAGCCGGACCGGGCCCGTCTGTTCCGGGTCAGCCGCAGCCGCAGGCTGACCAGTGGGGTGGCACAGCTCCCCGGTCAGGCGACCCCCACCCACCGGCTCTCGCTCGGCCTGGGCGACTGCCCGGCCCCGGTCCGCGTCCGCGTGGGCGCCTTCGACCGGCAGTGGCTGCTGCCGGACGCCCGCCTGCTCGACCAGCCGCGGCCGGAGCTGTGGCGGGTCGCCGACCGCCACCAGGTCTTCGTCCAGCTGCTCCCCGGACCGGAGGTCGCCTTCTCGGCCGAGCCCCCGCTCGGAACGGTCACCCTCCCGTTCTTCCGCCGCCCCGGGGGCCAGGAGCCCAACCTCGCGCCCGGCCTGACGGACTGTCTGACCGCGCGGCTGGACTCTCCCGTCTCCGCTTCCGACGTCCTCGCCTGGATCGCCGCCGTCACCGCCCACCCCGCCGCAGCCGCCCTCGGCGCGGACGACGTCGAGGTCCCCCTGCCCCGGGACTCCGCACTCTGGGCGCGGGGGCTGGATCTGGGGCGCCAGGTCCTGGCCGCGCACCGCTTCGCCGCCGACCGCCCCCGGCTCCCCGGCGGGCGCCGGCCTTACGTCCGACAGCCCGTCAACTCCCGCTGGACGCCGAGCGAGCCGGACTACGAGGTGGAGACCGGGACCCTGCTGCTCGGGAACGAGGGCCGGATCTCCCCCGTGCCCGCCACCGTCGCCGCCCACCCCTCAGTCGCCGCGTGGTTCGCCGAGCGCACCGCCCACCACGCCGCCGAGCCGGGCACCCTCGAGGCGCTGGGACTGGTCGGCTGGCCGCAGCAGTCGACGGCCGATCTCGTCGAACTGCTCACCGTGCTCGCCGCCGTCACCGCCCTCCACCCGGCCCAGGCCGAGCTGACCGCGGCCGCGGGCGAGGCGGACGGCATCACCGCGGAGGAACTGCGCAGCGCGGGCATTCTGCCGGCTCCCGCTGCCGCCGCCCGTCCCGCCTCCGTCCTGGACCACCAGGAGGAAGGCCCGGAGGGCCAGTTCGTCCTGCTCTGAGCCCCTGCGCGACGGCTGCGTCACTCGATCCAGCGGGCGGCCGCCTCGTAGGTGGTGGCCGGGGTGCTGTTGAAGGCGATGGCCGCGCCGGGTGCGTGGCGCCGGATCAGGTTGACCACCAGCTCCAGGAGTTCGACCTGATCGTCCGAGTGCCGCAGCCCGCCGCCCACCGTGACGCACTCCCACGGACGGCTCCGTAGCGCCTCGCCGACGACCGCCTCCACGTCGTCGCTTCCGTCGAGCCCGAACAGGCAGGTCTCCACCCCCACACCGTGCTCGGCGAACTTGGCCAGTCCCTCCTCGATCCCCCGGGCGACCGGCTCGGGATCCCACGGCCCGGGCACCCGATACGGATCGAGCCCGACGACCAGGACGCGAGGTGCACCGATGTTGTCCATGCCCGGACGATACGCGGGTATTGCCTTTTGATACCGAAGCAATCGCTGAGCTGCACAAACGCTCGCGGCCGGGGGCTCGCCCGGATAGCATCCGCCATACCTCCCCGGCAGCGTCGCCCGGGAGGTCCTTGTACCGGTCCGGAACGGAAGGGTGCGGCGTTGTCACAGCTCACCGGCGGAGACTCCTCGCTGCTGCGGCGGATCAACTCGGCCGTGACGCTGCGGGCCCTCCGGGACGGCGCCGTGCTGACGCTCACCCAACTGGTCGGTGAGACGGGGCTGTCCCGGCCCACCGTCGAGGGCGTGATCGAGGGCCTGAGCGAGAGCGGCCTCGTCGTCGAGGTGGACCCGGCCGCGGAGGCCGGTCGCACCGACAGCACCCGGCAGCGCGGGCGGCCCGCCCGCCACTACCGCTTCCGCGCCGAGGCCGGCCACCTGCTCGGCGTCGAGATCGGCACCCACGGCATCCGCGCCGTCGTCTCCGACCTGACCGGGCAGACGCTCGGCGCCTACGCCCGCGCCATCGACGAGTCGACCGAGGCCGAGGAGCGGCTCTCCCTGGTCCGCGCGACCGTGGCCGAACTGCTGCGCCGCTGCTGCGTCTCCCGCGACACGCTCTGGGCGGTCGGCGTGGGCACCCCCGGCGTGGTCGACGCCGAGGGCGTGGTCCGGCTCGGCACGGCCCTGCACGGCTGGACCGGGCTCGACCTCGGGGCGCGACTGCGCCGCAGCTTCCGCTGCCCGGTGATGGTGGAGAACGACGCCAACCTCGCCGCCATCGGGGAGCACTGGCAGGGCGCCGCCGTCGGCATGGACGATGTCGTGTACGTGCTGGCCGGGCTGAGCCCGGGCGCCGGTTCGATCATCAACGGGCGGCTGCACCGCGGCTTCGGCGGCGCGGCGGGTGAGATCGGCTCACTGCACCTGCTCGGCCGCGAGGACGCGCCCGCCCAACTGCTGTCCTCCCCCGCCAGTCGGCTGCGCGACCCGCTGGACGAGGCGGCGGTGGAGCGGGTGCTGCGGCTGGCCGAGCAGGGCGACAAGGCGGCGTTGGACGTGCGGCAGCGCTTCGTGGAGCGGCTGGTGCGGGACGTCGCCGCGCTGGTGCTCGCGATCGACCCGCAGCTGGTCGTGATCGGCGGCTGGGCGGCGGGACTTGACGGGGTGTTGGAGCCGCTGCGGCAGCAGCTGACCCGGCTCTGCCTGCGGCCGCCGGACGTGCGGCTGTCCGCCCTCGGCGACGAGGCGATCGCCACCGGCGCGCTCCGGCTCGCGCTGGACCACGCCGAGCAGCAGCTCTTCTCGGTGGATCAGGAGGCCTCGCGGACCTCGACGCCGGAGTCCCCGAAGGTGAGCCGGCAGGTGTCGGCCCGGTAGGTGGACACCGCTACCGCGACCGTCACGCCCTCGGCCTGGTAACGGGTCGTCAGCACCAGCACCGGGATGCCCGGCGGGCGCTCCAGCAGGCGGGCCTGCTCCTCCTCGGCGACCCCGAGCTCGACCGAGCGCTGCTCGCCGTCGATCTCCAGGGCCTGGAACTGCTTGAGCACGGCGCGGGCCCGGCTGGTCTCCTTGAGGAAGCCCGGGATGTGCGGCACGAGCGCCGGAGGCACGAACAGGGTCTCCGTCCCCACGATGTGACCGGCCGTCATGCGCACCCGCTGCACCGTGTGCACAGGAGCACCGGCCTCCAGGCCGAGGGCGTCGGCCACGGCCGTCGTCGCCTTGACGGTGCCGCCGTCGACGATGCGCCAGCTCTCACCGGGCTCGGCCACCGGGACGCCGATGCGCGGGGCGGCGATCAGCGTGCCGATGCCCCGGCGGCGGACCAGACGGCCCTCCAGCTCCAGCTGGTCGAGGGCCTGCCGCAGCGTGGCCCGCGCCACGCCGAAGCGGGCGGACAGCTCGCGCTCGTTGGGCAGGATCTCCCCGGGGTGGAACTCGTCCTCGATCGTCCGGACCAGCACCGTGCGCAGCTGCCAGTACTTCGGCTCCGCCGGCGCGTCGATCGTCGTGGTCCCCACCCGTGCCTCCGCTGTGTGCAGCCGGTCCGACCCTGTTCAGCGGGCCGCTTTTATTCGCCCTTATTTATTAAAGGACGTTGCAGTAACCCGAAGATAGGGGCAGGGCGATCCATTGGTCAAGACCAATGGACGGCGCGGAGATAAGAGATGAGCCCGGCTCTGCCGTGGCGCATCATCACGGCGTGATTCGCCCGGAATGCCGGTCTTCCGGGCAGCGCCAGCACGCGCATCGACCGCTTGCGGACCACCACGTCCTCGTCGAAGACGGCGACGCTGCCGCCGTCCCCGCGGGTGGTCACCGTCCAGCGGGTCCCGCCGTCGAGATCCCCGTCCAGGCGGGCGGCCAGAACCCGCCCGGCGGGGTCCTGGCGGGTGGCCCGCACGCGCACCCGCAGCTCGTAGGGCAGGAACGAACGGAACGTCATCTCCCCGCTGTCCTCGGACAGTTGCCGTACCCGGCGGATCTCGGGCCACCAGGCGGGATAGCCGAGCGGCTCCGCCAGCACCCGGTAGACCAGGTCCGGCGGAGCGGCGGGCAGCTCCCAGCAGCTGCGGAAGCGGTAGCGGTGCGGTTCGAAGTTCAGGCCCATGCCCGGCAGTGTGGGTCAGTGGGCGGGCTGTCGGCCCTTCAGCACGCCGAGCAGGCCCAGCAGGGAGACCACCGCCCAGGTCCCCTCCAGCAGCAGGAAGCCCCACTGCACGGTCAGCGCGGCGTCGGCGGCGAGCGCGCCGGAGCCGATCAGGTTGAACAGCAGGTAGCTGCGGGACCGGGCGCTGACCCGGCCGGCCTGGGCCAGGGCGAAGGGGATGAGCACCAGGACGGATCCGGCGATCTGCACGAACTGCTCGTTCACGGCGACTGCTCCTCGACTCTTTCGACAGGTTCTCGAAGGCGTCGTCTTGTCGTGACCGGGTACGGCGCGTCTCGTCCGGGTCCTCCCATGGTCGCACACGGAGTCCGGAGCGGCGGAGGGCGCACATACCGCCCGGTATGCTGTTCGGGCTATGAACGAGATCCGGAGCATGGTCGCCGTGGGCGACTCCTTCACCGAGGGCCTGGGCGACGAGGTCCTGCCGGACGGCCACTTCCGCGGCTGGGCGGACCGGCTGGCCGAACGGCTCGCCGAGGCGGCCGCGCCGGAGCCGTTCCGGTACGCGAACCTGGGCGTGCGCGGGAAGCTGATCGGCCAGATCCTGGCCGACCAGGTGGACACGGCGGCGGCGATGGGCACGGATCTGGTCACGCTCAACGGCGGGCTGAACGACATGATGCGCCCCGGCTGCGACCTGGCCCGGGTGCGGGCGCAGGTGCTCGCGGCGGCCGACCGGCTCTGCGCCTCGGGCGCCACGCTGCTCACCTTCTACGCCATCGACCCCTCGCGCCGGATGCGCGGCGGCGCGCGGATGCTGCCCGCGCTGGCCCAACTGCACGAGACCGTGGCCGAGTTGGAGCGGCGCCCGAACACGGTGGTGGTGGACCTGTTCACGGCGCGCTGCTTCGACGATCCCCGCCTGTGGGACGAGGACCGGCTGCACATGTCCGCGGAGGGCCACCGCCGCGTGGCCGAGGCCTGTGCCCAGGCACTGGGGCTGCCCGCCCGATTCGACTGGCGCGAGCCCCTGCCGGCGGCTGCCGCCGCACCCCTGGCCGTCCGCCTCCGCCGCGATCTGCGCTGGCTCCGCGTCCATGTCCTCCCCTGGGCCCTCCGCCGCCTCACCGGCAAGTCCTCCGGCGACAACCGCCCCCCGAAGCGCCCCGAACTCCTGGCAGTCGAGTAGCCCTCTGACCCGCCGGGCCCGGCCCCGCGGGGAAACGCTCCGCGCCACCGCGGTTGCCCCACCCACGACGGGGGGCCGTGAAGCGGCCCGCCGGGCTGGGGCACAGCAACCCCCGGCGCAGGCCCCCATCCGGGGCACCGCTACGCCGGCCGGACCGCCACGACCGGGCAGGCGCCGAAGGCCTCCGTCCCCTGACGGGAACGCCGCGAATCGGCCCGCCGGGGGCGGGGCACGGCCGGATGGGGGCGCGCAGTAATAGGACTTTTGGGGAGAAAGGGAAGCTTTACGAACGGGTCATGATCCGTTCGTAGGCAGGAAACACCGGATCGGCACGATGTCTCCATGAAGACTTCGGGATCCTCAACCTCCAAGCACCGTTGGCGCCGTGACACGGTCGAGCTCGCCGCGGTGTTCGCGGCCGTCGCCGTCGCGGATCTGGTCGCGAACGTGGTCGTGCACGGGCACGACGGCCCGGTCCTGCTCGTGGCGTCCGCCGCCGCCCTCGCCGCGACCGCGCTGTGGCACAGCTGGTGGAGTCATCGCCACGGCGGCTCCCCGCCGCGCCCCGGGCCGGGCTCGCGGCCCGGAGAGATCGTGCACGCCTCCGGTCACGACGGGCAGGACGCCGAGGAGGAGCCGGTGCTCTGGCGGATCCGGGCCACCGTCGCGGACACCCCGGGCAGCCTCGCCACCGTCTGCCGCGCGCTGGCGGACCTCCCCGTCAACATCCAGAGCATGCAGGCCCACCCCCTCGCCGACGAGACCGTCGACGAGTTCGTCGTCCGCGCCCGCCCCGCCCTGGAGGCGGGCGAGATCGCCCGCGCCGTCGTCGCGGCCGGGGGCAGCGAGGTGTGGCTGGAGCGCGCGGACGCCCACGACCTGGTGGACGTGCCGACCCGGATCCTCACCATGGCCACCCGCACCGCCCTCGACGCCGCCGAACTCCCCCTCGCGCTGCGTCAGTTGTTCGGCCGCTGCCGGATCCGCTCGGTGCCCGGCGCGGAGCTCGCCGAGGACGAGCTGGACGGCACCACCATGCGGCTGCGCGACCCCTCCGGCGGCCATCTGGAGCTGACGCGTCCTCAGCCGCCGTTCACCCCCACCGAGTTCGCCCGCGCCCGGGCGCTGATCGCGCTGGACGCGCAGCTCGGCGTCCGCGTCCCGGAGCACCGCGAGGTGCTCAGCCTCCCGGCGGGGCCCGAGGTCGCCATCCGCCGGGCCGAGCCCGGGGACCGGGCCGCCGCCCTGGCGATGCACGAGCGCTGCTCCACCGCGACGCTGCGCAAGCGCTACCACGGGCCGGTCGCCGACGCGGACCGGTACCTGGGCCACCTGCTCGAGCCCCGCTACGGCCAGACCCTCGCCGTCGAGGCGGCCGACGGCCGTCTCGTCGCCCTCGGCCACCTGATGTGGGACGACGGGAGCGCCGAGCTGGCCGTCCTGGTCGAGGACGCCTGGCAGCGCCGGGGCATCGGCGCCGAGCTGGTCCGCCGGCTGACCGAGCAGGCGCGGGAGGCCGGCATCGAGGAGGTCTACGCGGTGACGACCTCCTCGAACAGCGGCATGATCGCCACCCTGCGCACCCTGGGCGTCCCGCTGGACTACCAGGTGGACGAGGGCGTGCTGGTGATCACCGCCCACCTGGTGCCCGCCGTGGAGGAGGCCGTCACTCGACGGTGACGCTCTTGGCCAGGTTCCGGGGCTTGTCGACGTCCCGCTCCAGCGCGACCGCCGCGTGGTAGGCGAGCAGCTGGAGCGGGACGGTCAGCAGGATCGGGTCCAGCTCCGGCTCGTTCCGCGGCACCAGGATGACGTCCTCGGTGAACTTGGCCTCGGGGCGGGTGTGACCCACCATCAGGACCTGGCCCCGGCGGGCGCGGATCTCGCCCATGGTGGTCAGGTTCTTCTCCAGCAGCTCGTCGTCCGGGACGATCGCGACCGTCGGCAGCTCCGGGCTGATCAGCGCGAGCGGGCCGTGCTTCAACTCGCTCGCGGGATACGCCTCGGCGTGGACGTAGGAGATCTCCTTGAGCTTCTGCGCGCCCTCGCGGGCGACGGGCCAGCCGCGCACCCGGCCGACGAACATCATGCCCTCGTGCCGGGCGTACTTGGCGGCCAGCGCGGCGATCTCCTTCTCCTGCTCCAGGACCTCCCGGATCTGTCCGGGCAGCGCCTTCAGTCCCGCAGCGATCCGCGCGCCGTCGGCCGGGGAGAGGTCGTGGACCCGACCGAGGTGCAGCGCGATCAGCGCGAAGGCCACCACGGTGGAGACGAACGCCTTCGTGGAGGCCACCGAGATCTCCGGGCCCGCGTGCAGGTAGACGCCGCCGTCGCACTCGCGGGCGATGGCGCTGCCCACGGTGTTGACGACGCCGAGCACCCGGCCGCCCTTGCGCTTGACCTCCTGGACCGCGGCCAGGGTGTCGTAGGTCTCGCCGGACTGGCTGACCGCGATGTAGAGCGTGTCCGCCTCGATCACCGGGTTGCGGTAGCGGAACTCGGAGGCGGGCTCGGCGTGGGCGGGGATGCGGGCGAGCTCCTCGACCAGCTGGGCTCCCATCTCGCCGGCGTAGTAGGCGGAGCCGCAGCCGAGGATCTTCACGCGGCGGAAGGCGCGGGCCTCGCGGGCGTCCATGTTGAGGCCGCCCAGGTGCGCGGTGGCGAAGCGTTCGTCGATGCGCCCGGAGAGGGTCCGCTCCACGGCGGCGGGCTGCTCGGTGATCTCCTTGATCAGGAAGTGCGCGTGCCCGGCGGTGTCGTACTCGGCCTCCTCCCAGTCCACGGTGGACGGCTCCTTGGCGGTGATCCGGGCGTCCTGGGTGAAGGTGCTGAATCCGTCCGCGCGGACGGTGGCCAGCTCGCCGTCGTCGAGGTGGACGACCTGGCGGGTGTACCGGACCAGGGCGGCGACGTCGGAGGCGGCGAACATCTCCTTCTCGCCGATGCCCAGGACGATCGGGCTGCCGTTGCGGGCCACCACGATCCGGTCCGGGCGCTCCGCGTCGAGCACCGCGATGCCGTAGGTGCCGACGACGCGCTTGAGCGCGGCGCGCACGGCGTCCTCGAGCTCGGCGCCGTCGACGGCGTGGGCGGCCACCAGGTGGGCGAGCACCTCGGTGTCGGTCTCGGAGCGGAAGACCACCCCTTCGGACTGCAGCTTGGCGCGCAGCTCGTCGGCGTTCTCGATGATCCCGTTGTGCACCACCGCGAAGCGCTCGGCGCCGTCGAGGTGCGGGTGGGAGTTGGCGTCGCTGGGCTCGCCGTGGGTGGCCCAGCGGGTGTGGCCGATGCCGGTGCCGCCCTTGAACCGGGCCGGGACCGAGGCGGCCAGGTCGGCGACCCGGCCCTTCTGCTTGCGGACCTTCAGGCCGGCGCTGCCCTTGGCGGCGACGGCGATGCCGGCCGAGTCGTAGCCGCGGTACTCCAGCCGGGCGAGACCCTCCAGCAGGATCGGTGCCGCGTCCCGGGGACCGATGTAGGCGACGATTCCGCACATACGTTCTTCTCCTGCCCTGTTGCTCCGGTCAGCCGTGGATCACGCGCGGGTGATCCGTGGATCATCCGTAGATCATCCGGCGGAGCTGACGCTCCGACAGTTCCGGTGCGCTGACGCGGCGCTGGGCCAGCTCGGAACCGATACGGCTGAAGATCTGCGCGTTGGTCAGCCCGCGCGCCTGCAGCTCCGTGTGCCGCCGCCGGACGAAGGCCTCGGTCGACTCGCCGAAGTAGGCGAGCACGTCCGCGACCACGCGGGCGGCCTCCCCGGGACCGAGGGTGGTGGTCCGGGTCAGGTGCAGCAGCAGGTCTTCGTGGGGGTTCGCGGGCTGGGACACGAGGGGAGACACTACGCAGACCTCCGGCACTCATCCAAGATTCCTGCCCGAAATCGGGCAGGATCTCAGCCGTTCGCCTCTCAGTCTGCGCTCAGTGCCGCCGGTTCCGCAGGTTGACGCCCGCCCAGCCGAGTCCCCACAGCAGCACCAGCGCGACACTGGCAGCGGGCAGCCAGTTCCCCCAGCGGTCGTAGAGGGTCCGCCCGGACGCCAGCGGAACGGTGTAGACGGCGGTGTCGGACCGGTCCGTGCCGAGCGGCGCCCCGATCCGACGGCCCGTCGCGTCGTAGGCGGTGCTGACCCCGGTGAGCGTGGCCTGGACGACGGGACGTCCGGTCTCGGCCGCGCGCAGGGCGGCCAGCGAGGCGTGCTGGGCCGGAGCCCACGTGTCCTGGTAGCTGGAGGTCGCGGACTGGACCAGCAGCAGCTGCGCGCCGCGTTCGGCCAGCGCGCGGCTCATGTCGGGGAAGGCGGACTCGAAGCAGATGAGCGGGCCGACGCGGAGGGGGCCCGCGTCGCGGGTGGGCAGGGTCATCACGACCTGTGCGGTGCCTCGACGCCGGTCCACGCCGGCGGCCTTGGACAGGTCCGCGATCCAGCCGAGCGCGGGGCGCAGCGGGATGTACTCGCCGAAGGGGACGAGCCGGATCTTGTCGTAGACCTGGCCGGTTGGGCCGTCCGGGCCGACGACCACCGAGCTCTTGTAGATGCCGCCGCTCGAGCCAGGCCGCTCGGCGTCCACGCCGACCATCAGGTCCGCGCCGGCCTGCCGGGAGAGCGCGGCCAGCTGCCCGGCCAGCCGCCGACGGGCCGTCAGGTCGTAGCTCAGGCTGCTCTCGCCCCACAGCACGATGTCCGGGTGTGCGGCCAGGAGTTGACGGGTCAGCAGTTCCTCGCGCGCCGCCCGCGCCTCCGGCGTGGCGATGACGCCCGGCTGCACCACGCCGACGCTGACGCCGCGTCCGGTCGCCCGGGGGCCGGGCGCCCACAGCAGCACGGACCCGACGCAGGCCGCCATGGCGAGGAGCGCCCCCCAGGCCACGGCGCACCGCCCCCAGGCGGCGACCAGCACGACGAGGGCGGTGTTGACGGCGACGAGGAGCAGGCTGTCGGCCCAGACCCCGCCGACGGAGGCCAGGCGCAGCGCGAAGTGCTGCGCGTACTGGCTCGCCCCGAGCAGCCCCCAGGGGCCGCCGAGGTACTGCCAGGAGCGGACGGTCTCGATGAGCAGCCAGCCGCTGGGCACCAGCACCAGTGCGGCGGCGGCCCGGCCGCCGTCCGGTGTGCCGTGCAGCAGCCGCCAGACCAGCCAGCCCCACGGCGCCCAGAGCAGCCCGAGCAGCGCGGCGAGCACCAGGATGGCGACGGAGAGGGTGGGGATCAGCCAGCTCATCACCCCCACCAGGAAGCCGATCCCGCCGAGCCAGCCGAGCAGCAGCGCGCGCCGGGCGGAGGAGGCGGTCCGCAGCACGAGCATCAGCGGCACGAGGCAGACGTAGCCGAACCACCACCAGCCCGGCGCCGGGAAGACCAGCAGCGGCAGCGCGCCGCTGACGGCGGCGAGGACCGGAGCCGCCCACCCCCTGGCCCGGGTCGCGCCGGCCTCGGCGACGGCCTCCAGAACGCTCACGCTTCTCCTCTTGTCGACCCGGCCTCCGGCACAGGCCCCAGTCTGTTCGATTCGGCTCCGCCGAGCACGCTGTTTGCGCCGGGCCGGGGACGGGCGCAGTCTGGACGGCGGAGGTGCTGACATGGCATCAGGGACGGGACAGGACAAGGGCTTCGACGCGTCCTCCGGGGGTAGCCGCCGTGTCAGGCGCATGCTCCGTGTGCGGAGCGGTTCAGGTCGGCCGGCGCGCTCGACGCCGCCGGCGCCG
>NZ_JBHSQJ010000006.1:96292-108751 GCF_042658505.1 Streptacidiphilus monticola
TCGGCGGAAGGCTCTCCTGGGCCTGGCTGCCCACCGCTCGGACCGCTCCCGCCTCGACGCGGTGCCGCCGCTGCGGCCCTCGGGGAGGGTTTCCGGGGCGCGCTTCCCGCGGGCGCGTGGCGGGCAGCGGTCGGGGAGGGCGCTGCCCTGGGTGCTCGCGGTCGCGCTGGCCCCGTTGTGGCTGGTCGCGGGTGAGCCGCTGCGGCAGGTGGTGCTCCGTCCCCGGGTGCGGATGCGACCGTCCCCGGGCGCGGCACTGCTCGCGGACCTGCTCTCCCATCCGGCGCTGCTCGCGCTGACCGCCCCCGCGCGGTTCCTGACGAGCCGTCACGGGCGGCGCCGCGGCGGACGGATCCCGCCCGGGCGCGGGGACGGGCCGCCGCCTCCGGCCGGGGACCGCGAGCCGCGGAACCCGCCGAGCGTGCCCCCGTCGGACGCGGTGAGTCTCACACCGTAGCCGCGCCCGCGGCCGGTCGGCGGGCCGCGCATAGGATCGGGCCATGTCCACCAGCTCCGCCGCCCCCGCCGCCCCCGCCGGCCCCGGCCACTCCCCCAGCGACTTCCGCGCCGCCGCGCACCAGGCCGCGGACCTGCTCGCCGACTACCTGACCGAGCTGCCCGCCCGTCCCGTCTGGCAGCCGATGCCCGACGCGGCGCGCGAGCGGCTGCTGGCGCTCCCCCTTCCGGAGCAGGGGCGCCCGCTGGCGGAACTGCTGGACGACATCAGCGAGGAGGTGCTGCCCTACCCCATGGGCAACGGGCACCCCCGCTTCTTCGGCTGGGTCAACGCCGCCCCCTCCCCCGCCGGCGTGCTCGCCACCCTGGCCGCGTCCGCGATGAACCCCAGCACCGCCGGCGGCGACCACGCCGACGTGCACCTCGAGCGGACCGTCGTGCGGTGGATCGCCGAGCTGGTCGGCTACCCGGCCGCGCCCGGTGGCGGGCTGCTGACGTCCGGGGCGTCCATGGCGACCATCGTCGCCCTCGGCGCGGCCCGCGCCCGCGCCGCGCAGCGACTCGGGGTGGACGTGCGCGAGCAGGGGCTGGCCGCGCTGCCGCCGCTGACCGGATACGTCACCGGCGAGACGCACTCGTGCGTCCGCAAGGCCGCCCAGCTGCTCGGCCTGGGCAGCGCCAACCTGCGGACCGTCGCCACGGACGCCGACGGCCACCTCGACCTCGACGCGCTGCGGGCCGCCGTCGCGGAGGACCGCGCGGCCGGGCGGGCGCCCTTCCGCGTCGTCGGCTCCGCCGGGACCGTCAACTCCGGTGCGGTGGACGACCTGGAGGCCCTGGCCGGATTCTGCGCCGAGGAGCAGCTGTGGTTCCACGTGGACGGCGCCTACGGTGCCTTCGGACGGCTCGACCCCGCCTCGGCCCACCGCTTCGCGGGGCTGGAGCTCGCCGACTCGCTCGCCCTCGACCCGCACAAGTGGCTGGGCGTGCCGGTGGACTGCGGCTGCCTGCTGGTGCGCGACCCGGCCCAGCTCCGGGCCACCTACAGCCTCGTGCCCTCCTACCTGCGCGACGACGCGGCCGGGGACCTGGGCTGGTTCTCCGAGTACGGCATCGAGCAGACCCGGCCGTTCCGCTCGCTCAAGGTCTGGGCGACCCTGGCCGCGCTGGGCCGCGCGGGCGTGGCGGCCTCGATCGCCCGATGCTGCGAATTGGCGCGGCTGCTGGGCGAGTTGGTGGAGGCCGAGCCGGATCTGGAGCTGCTGGCTCCCGTGGAGACCTCCATCGCGGCCTTCCGCTTCGCCCCGGCGGGGGTGGCCCAGGAGCGCCTGGACGCGGTGAACCAGGCGCTCCCGGTGGCCGTGCAGCAGCGCGGCCAGGCGTTCGTCACCGGGACGGTGCTGCACGGCCGCGAGGCGGCCCGGGCCTGCCTGCTCAATCCGGCGACCACGGAGGCCGACCTGAAGCTGCTGGTCCAGGAAGTCCTGGCCGCCGGGCGGGAGCTGCTCGCGCGCTGAGCCCCGGGGCCGCCCCGTTCCGGGACAGGACCTGGAAGGGGTCGGTCAGGCGCCCCCGCATCCGACCGACCGGCGCGCCCACGCCGCCGAACTGACAGCGGCGGGACTGGAGTTGACCTCGCGGATCATCGAGCGCGCCGAGGCGGCGCAGGCCGGTGGTTCACCGAGGGGCGACCTCCGAGCCTCGCTGAGTTTGAAAGATATTTCACTAACTTGTGCAAGACCCTTGTGTCAGGGACGCGCCCGGCGGCACGCTACTGCCGCCAGGCCGACCGGACGACGTCGGCCCCGTCCGAAAGCGGCCGCAACGATGCGTCCTCCCCTGCGTTCGAAGCACGCCCTGCTGACCTTCGCCTGCGTCGGCGCCCTGACCGGGTCGCTGCTCGCCCTCGCCCCCGCCGTCCCCGCCCGGGCGGCCGCCCACGACAACAACGTCGAGTGGAACGGCCTCTTCCACGACCAGGGCCCGCTCTACGACAGTGCGCCCGCCCCCAGCTGCACCACCGCCCCGCAGCTGACCTTCCGCACCTACCGCTACGACGCCACCGCGGTGACCCTCAAGTACTGGGACACCGCCGACTCGGCCTTCCACACCGTGCCGATGACCTGGAACCGCCAGGACGCCACCGGGGACTTCGACCTGTGGACCGCCACCCTGCCGGCGAGCTGCTCCGTCAAGTACTACCGGTTCCAGATCGTCGACGGCACCGCCTCCGCCTGGTACAACGCGGCCGGGACCTCCAGCAGCGAGCCCAGCTCGGGCGACTTCTACGTGATCCCCGGCTTCACCACGCCCGACTGGGCCAAGAACACCGTGCTCTACCAGATCTTCCCGGACCGCTTCGCGAACGGGGACACCGGCAACGACGTCACCACCGGCGCCTACACGTACAACGGCGCGCCCACGGAGCAGAAGAGCTGGGGCGCGAGCCCGGCGGCCGACTCCGGCTACAACAACTCGACCGTCTTCTTCGGCGGTGACCTGCAGGGCGTCGACCAGAAGCTCGGTTACCTGAAGAACACCCTGGGCGTGAACGGGATCTACCTCAACCCGATCTTCACCTCGCCCAGCAACCACAAGTACGACACCGAGGACTACGACAACGTCGACCCGCACCTGGGCGGCAACAGCGCGCTCAGCCAGCTCGTCACCGACGTGCACAGCAGCAGCAACGGGCCGGCCGGGCACATCGTCCTGGACGGCGTGTTCAACCACACCGGCAGCTGGAACAAGTGGTTCGACAAGGACAACGTCTGGCCGGGGGCCAACGGCGCCTACGAGAGCCAGTCCAGCCCGTACTACAGCTACTACACGTTCCAGAACTGGCCGACCCAGTACACCGCCTGGGACGGGTATCCGACGCTTCCGAAGCTCGACTACGGCGCGTCGGGCTCCGTGGTGCGCAACGCGGTCTACGGCTCGACCGGCTCCGTCGCGCAGGAGTGGATCCGCAACTACGGCATCGACGGCTGGCGCCTCGACGCCGCCGGCGACCTGGACGCGGGCGGCGGTGCGGGCAACGACGCGACCAACCACCAGATCTGGAGCGAGTTCCGCAGCGCGGTGAAGTCCGCCAACCCGAACGCCCTGGTCTTCGGCGAGATCTGGGGCAACGCCAACTCGTGGACGACGGGCGGCCAGTGGGACGGCGCCACCAACTTCGACGGGTTCACGCAGCCGGTGTCGGAGTGGATCACCGGCAAGGACTACCAGAACAACGCGGCGTCCATCACCACATCCCAGTTCGACAGCTGGCTGCACGGCACCCGCGCCAACTACCCGACCCAGGTGCAGCAGGTGATGAGCAATCACCTGTCCAACCACGACATCGTCCGGTTCGGCACCCGAGCGGGCGGCGACATCTGGAAGACCTACCTCGCGCTGTTCTTCCAGATGACGTACGTCGGCATGCCGACGATCTACTACGGCGACGAGTACGGCATGCAGGGCGGAGCGGACCCCGACAACCGCCGCACCTTCGACTGGACCCAGGCCACGACGGGGAACAGCGCGGTGGCGCTGACGAAGAAGCTGATCTCGATCCGCAACAGCTATCCGGCGCTGCGCACCGGGTCGTTCATCACCCTGGGCACCGACGACACGAACAAGGTCTACGCCTTCGGGCGGATGGACGCGAGCAACCGGATCGCGGTCGTGCTCAACAACGACTCCGTGTCGCACACGTACACCGTGCCGGCCTACCAACTGTCCGTCCCGGACGGCACGACGATGACCGACAAGATCACGGGCACGGTCTACACCGTGGCGAACGGGACGCTCAGCGTGACCGTGCAGGGCCACTACGGCGCGATCCTGGTGCAGTGAGAGCACCCCGCAGGGGCCCGAGGCTGCGAACATGTGCGGCTCCGCCGCGTGGGCGCGAGCGACACGCCACCGGGGAGGTCCGACCCCGTCTGCGGGACGAACCTCCCCGGGTGGTGGGCTGGTGGCGCAGTGCCCCTCGCGCCCCTCAAGGGCCTCCTACGGGCGCGGAACGCGGCGGGTGGCCGCGTCCGCGGCGCCGCCCGCGCCGACGAGGCCGCGGCGGTGGACGGCGAAGTCGTCGAGACGGGAGCCCATCGCCCGCAGCCGCGACGGGCCGATCGCCGCGGTGAGCAGGGGCGCCAGGTACCTGCTCGGCTGCATGCCGCGCAGCCACGCCTGCGCGTACACGTGGGCGCTGCGCCGGGCGACGCCGTCGGCCAGCCGCTCGACCGCCGGGGCCAGCGGGTAGGTGCGGTTCAGCGGCCACGGCAGCGCCGCGCGCATGTCCCGCATCACCGGGTCCTCGTCCGCGCCGCGCACCATGTCCGTGTCGGTCCAACTCAGGTATCCGACCCCCACCTTGACACCCTGCAGGGCGACCTCCGCGCGCAGCGCGTGGGCGAAGGCCTCCACGCCCGACTTGCTGGCGCAGTACGCCGTCATCAGCGGGGCCGGGGTCAGTGCCGCGAGCGAGGCGATCTGCAGCAGGTACCCGCGCGACTCCGCGAGCGCGGGGAGGAAGGCCCGGGCCGTCGTGGCGCTGCCCAGCAGGTTGACCTGGACCACCCGCTCCCACACGTCGGGGTCGGAGTCCACGAACGGACCGCCGGTGGCGATACCGGCGTTGGCGACCACCGCGTCCACGCGGCCGTAGCGGTCGACGACCGCCGCGGCCACCTGCCGCATCGCGTCGAGGTCGGTGACGTTCGCCTCCCACCAGCCGGCCTGCGGGCCGCACTCGGCGGCGACCGACTCCAGCTCCCTCGGCTCCAGTCCGACCAGCACCGGCACCGCGCCGCGGCGGGCCAGCACCCGGGCGAGCTGGGCGCCCACGCCGCGGGCCGCCCCCGTGATCACCACGACCTGTCCGCGCAGGTCCCTGCTCTTCGCCACTGCTGACACCCTCTCAGTTCTCAACGGTGATGCGGTCGTACTCGCTCAGGTCCACCGTCCGGGTCTCCCGCCGGAAGTGGGCCGTGGTGCCGGGCCAGAGCACCGTGTTGTTGCCGCGGCCGTCCAGGTACCAGCTGCGGCAGCCGCCGGTGTTCCACACGGTCCGGGTCATCCGCCGCTGCACGGCGTCGTTCCAGCGCAGCTGGGCGGAGCGGGTGGGGTCGAGGGCCGCCGCGCCGGTGGCGTCGAGCTTCCTCAGGAAGTCGGCGAGGTAGTTGAGCTGGGACTCGATCATCAGCACCATCGAGCTGTTGCCCAGGCCGGTGTTGGGGCCGATCACGAAGAGCAGGTTGGGGAAGCCCGCGACGGTGGTCCCGCGCAGGGCGGCCATGCCGTCCTTCCACTCCTCGGCCAGCGTGTGCCCCGCCGCGCCGGTGATGTGCTCGGCCACCGGCAGGTCGGTGACGTGGAAGCCGGTGCCGAAGACGATCGCGTCGACCTCGTGCTCGCTGCCGTCCGCGCCGACCACCGTCGAGCCGCGCACCTCGCGCAGCCCGGCGGCGACGACCTCCACATTGGGCTGCGCCAGTGCCGGGTAGTAGCTGTTGGACAGCAGCACCCGCTTGCAGCCGAAGCGGTAGTCGGGGGTCAACTTGGCCCGCAGCACCGGGTCCTTGACGTGGCGTCGGAGGTTGGCCAGTGCCAGCTTCTCGGTGAGCTGGAGCACGGCCGGACGCTTGGTGAACGCCCCCACCTGCGCCTCGCGCACGGTCCACAGCGCCCCGCGCAGCGCCTTCTGCACGGCCGGCACGCGGCGGTAGACGGCCCGCTCCAGGCCGGTGATGTCGCGGTCCATCCGGTTCATCACCCACGGCGGCGTCCGCTGGAACAGCACCAGCCTGCCGACCTGCTTCTGGATCTCGGGCACGAACTGGATCGCCGAGGCCCCGGTCCCGACGACGGCCACGCGCTTGCCGCGCAGGTCGTAGTCGTGGTTCCAGCGGGCGGAGTGGAAGACCTCGCCGGGGAAGGCGTCCAGCCCGGGCAGGTCGGGAATCTGCGGGTCCGACAGCGGGCCGCAGGCGGAGACCAGCACCTGGGCGCTGAACTCGCCGCGGCTGGTGGAGATCTGCCAGCGCGCGGTCCCGGTGTCCCAGCGCGCCGAGCGCACCTCGTGGCCGAACCGGATCCACGGGCGGATGCCGTGACGGTCCGTCACCTGCTCCAGGTAGGCGCGGATGTCCGGCTGGCCGGAGAAGGTCCGCGGCCACTCCGGGTTGGGGGCGAAGGAGAAGGAGTACAGGTGCGAGGGGACGTCGCAGGCGCAGCCGGGGTAGCTGTTGTCCCGCCAGGTGCCGCCGACGGACTCGGCCCGCTCCAGGACGACGAAGTCGTCGATGCCCTCCGCGCGGAGCCGGATGGCGGCCCCCAGGCCGCCGAAGCCGGTTCCGACCACCGCCACGCGTACCCGCTGCACGCCGTCCGTGCCGCTCCCGCCGCTCGCCATCGAGCCCTCCCGCAATCTGCCAGTAACTGGTGGCACCGTCAGGAGACTAGGGCAGCGCGCCCGCGACCGGAAGACTTTGTTACGGGCGGGTAGGGAGCTTCTTGACGGTCAGCCCGTCCATCAGCCGGTCCAGCACGGCCCCGGCCTCCTGCCGGGCCAGCACGTGGTCCTCGGCCCGGGCGATGTAGAGGCTGGCCTCGGAGATCAGCGCGGCGAGCATCCGGGTGAGCGGCGCGACCGGCATGGGCTCGATGTCCCCCTCGGCGATGGCCCGGGTCAGCTCCTCGGCCAGCAGCACGTACCCGTGCTGCTCCACCAGGGCGTCCCAGGCGCTGTGGCCGAGCACGGCGGGCCCCTCGATCAGCACGATCCGCTGGAAGTCGGGATCGTTGCAGGCGTCGAGGAACGACTGGAAGCCGGTGCGCAGCAGACTCCAGGCGTCACCCGTTTGCTCCTGGGCGCGCAGGGTCTCCTGCTCGACCAGTCGCTCGGCCATCTCCTGGGCACACTCACCCATGACGGCCCGGAAGAGGTCGGCCTTGTCCTTGAAATGGTGATAGAGCGCACCCCTCGTGACCTGCGCCGCAGCCACGATGTCCTCGGTGCCGGTGGCCGCGTACCCGCGCTCGGCGAAGAGCGTGCGCGCGGCGCCCACCAGCGCACGCCGGGTGTCCGCCGTGTGGTCCGCACGACGGCTCCGTCGGATCCGGGCGACTGCCATACCACCATCCTGTTCCATACAGCCTGTATGTTAGTTGAGGACACCGATCCCGGTGCCCGGGGGAACGGAGACATGGATCATGGGACTCCCACTCAACCTGACCGTCAAGATGGGCACCTACCTCCTCAAGCAGAAGCTTCTCCGTCGCGAGAAGTTCCCGCTCATCGTCGAGGTGGAACCCCTCTTCGCGTGCAACCTCGCGTGCGCGGGCTGCGGCAAGATCCAGCACCCCGCGAGCGTGCTCAAGCAGCGCATGCCCGTCGAGCAGGCCGTCGCGGCCGTCGAGGAGTCGGGGGCCCCGATGGTCTCCCTGGCCGGCGGCGAGCCGCTGATGCACCCTCAGATCGACGAGATCACCCGGCAGTTGCTCAAGCGCGGCAAGTTCGTGGTGCTCTGCACCAACGCGGTGCTGCTGCCGAAGCACATCCACAAGTTCAAGCCGCACCGCAACTTCGCGTGGATGGTCCACATCGACGGCCTGCGCGAGCGGCACGACGAGTCGGTGAGCAAGGAAGGCGTGTTCGACCAGGCGATCGAGGCCATCAGGCAGGCCAAGGCAGCCGGGTTCGCCGTCTACACCAACTCGACCTTCTTCAACAACGACAGCCCGCAGGACGTCATCGAGGTGCTCGACTACCTCAACGACGAGCTCAAGGTCGACCGGATGCAGATCTCGCCCGGTTACGCCTACGAGAAGGCCCCCGACCAGGACCGCTTCCTCGGCGTCGAGCAGACCCGCACGCTGTTCAAGAAGGCCTTCGGCGACGGCCGCCGCAAGAAGTGGCGACTCAACCACTCGGCCCTCTACCTCGACTTCCTCGAGGGCAAGCGGGACTTCGACTGCACGCCCTGGGCGATCCCGTCCTACTCGCTCAAGGGGTGGCAGAAGCCCTGCTACCTGATGGCGGACGGGTACGTGAAGACCTACCAGGAGCTGCTGGACAGCACCGACTGGGAGAACTACGGCCGCGGCAAGGACCCGCGCTGCGACAACTGCATGGCGCACTGCGGCTACGAGCCGACGGCCGTGCTGGCCACCATGTCCTCGCTCAAGGAGAGCCTGCGGGCGGTCACCGCGGGCTGAGCGGAACGGCACGGAAAGGGACGGCCTGCCTCCGGCAGGCCGTCCCTTTCGTCCCTGGTGTCCCCCCGGATGGCTCACTAGCATGAAGCGACCTCCATTGGGGAGGACGAAACAGGACCATTGGGGGGATACCGATGGCCGCTCCACAGGTCGGGGACAGGTTCCACGTCCTCACCGCGCTGCTGCTGACGCCGGGGCAGTTCCCCTCGGTGCTCGGCGACGACTACCCCGCGGCCTGCGCCGCGCTCGCCCTGGAACCCTGGGCCGACGGCTACGGCCTGCTGCTCGGGCAGACCCCGGACGGCGCCCGCCGCACCGTGGTGTGCGACGACGCCGCGCTCGTCGGCTCGGCCGTGGCCGCCTGGGACTGCGGGGTCGAGTACCGCCTCCAGGCCCCCGACCGGACGCTGATCGAGTCCGTCGCCGGCTGGCCGCTCGCGCTGCGCGGCGGCGTCCCGCACCTGCCCGAGCCCTTCGACCCCCCGGAGGAGCCGGGTCGGCCGTTCCTGCGCGCTCCGGACCCGCAGGCCTGGGGCCCGGCCCAGCGGCGGCTGGGCGCGGACGACGTGGCCAAGCACTGGCTGCTGTGGCGGGAGAAGGTCGCCGCCGGCGCGCAGCTGGATCCGGACGCCCCGCAGCCGCCGCAGGTGCAGCGGATCCTGCGCGAGTCCCGCGGCTACACGGCGGACCCGCCCCCTGCCGGCCGGGTACGCTCCGCGCCGGCCCCGGACGGCGCCCGCATGGTCCGCGCGGACGGCCCGGGCTGGAGCCTGGCCGCGCACACGGACGACATCGCACTCGTGCTGACGGACGACCTCCCCCACGAGGTCACCCCCATCCCCCGCACGCCGGAACTCCCCTCCCTCCTCCGCGCCCTGGACCTGATGGCGCGCACCTCCCACTGAGGGACCGTCAGACGCCGCGGCTCCGCGGGTGGGGGGTGCCGCAGTTCCCCGTCCGGTGGGCGGGTCGCGCGGGTCCGCGCCGGACTCGGGGTGCAAGGTGAACCCATGGGCATCGACAGGCGCGGGCTGGTGGTGGCGGGGATCTGCGGCGCCGCCGCCCTGGCGGGTGGGACGGTGACGCTGACCGGCTGCACCTCGAAGGCCGGCAGTCCCTCCCCGTCCCCCACCGGCTCCGGATCGCCGTCCGGCGGCGAGTCCGCGCCCGCCTCGACCGGGGTCACGGAGACGTCCCGGCCGACCGTGTCTCCGTCCTCGTCCGGCCCGAGCGGCACCGCGCTCCCCTCCGTGACGCGCTGGTCCCCGAGCCCCAACGACATCCAACCCGCCGTCAAACTCCGGGCGGTACGGCTCATCGAGGCTCTCGGGAACTGGACCCCCGCCGACCCCGACCCGCGCTCGCGCGCGAGCAAGGCGGGCTACCGCGCGAACCTGGTGTCGCAGGCCGACGGGCTGCTCCCCGCCGCCGGCTCCGCCGCGCTGCAGGTCCTGGAGGCGCAGTACGGCGGCATCCTCGCCGACTCCGCCAGTGTGCTCGTCGTCTGCCGCCAGTGGACCCCCGCCGGGCCGACCGGGGGCATCACCGTGGACGTCCGGCTGACGAGCAGTCAGCCCGTCTGGACGGTCACCGCGCTGCACCCCTCCCAGCCGGGGCCCGCCTCGCACTCACTGTCCGCCGCCGCCCGGGCCGTCCTGGCCAGTGACGCCATCACCCTCCCGCCCGCCGGGCACGCGGACGTCGCCAGTGACCAGGTCCACGACACCGCCCTGGAGGCGCTGCTCACCCTCTCCCGCCGCTACCGGCTCGAACTGAGCGTGGTCCGCTCCGGGCACCCGATCGACGTCTTCGGAACCAACCGGCCCAGCGACCACCCCCGCGGCCGTGCCTTCGACGTCTGGCGGATCGACGGGCACGCCGTCGTCGACCCGGCGACACCGCACTCCCTCGTGGACGGGTTCATGCGCGCGGCGGCCGCCGCCGGGTCCTACAACGTCGGCGGCCCGCGCCTCCTGTCCGGAGGCGCGGGCAACCAGTTCTTCTCGGACGACACCCACCACGACCACGTCCACGTGGGCTTCACGTCCTAGGGCCGCGTCAGTGCGCGGGCGGGGCCGCTTCGGCGTTCTCGAAGCCCTTGAGCGGGACCTCCTTGAGCACCAGCGCGAAGCCGAGCGCGATCACGATGAACGGCACGCCCACCAGGAACAGGTCGCCGATCGCGTGCGCGAAGGCGGCGGTGACGTGGCTCTTGATCGGCTCCTGGAGGTGCTGGATCGCCTGGACGTTGTTGGTGTCCATCTTCTGGCCGGCCGGCGCCGGGCCCATGTAGTGCTTCAGGCGGGAGGTCAGCACCGTGCCGAAGATGGCGGTGCCGATCGACGCGCCGATCTGCCGGAAGAAGGTGGCCGACGCCGTGGCGACGCCCATGTCCCGGAAGTCGACGGCGCTCTGAATGGCCGTCACCAGCGTCTGCATGGTCAGGCCCAGGCCCGCGCCGAAGATGAAGGCGAAGATCGCCACCTGCCAGTACGGCGTGTGGTTGGTGATCCGGCTGAGCAGCAGCAGCGAGCCGATGATCACCAGCGCGCCGACGATCGGGTAGATCTTGTACTTGCCGGTCTTGGCCATGATCCGGCCGGAGCCGATCGCGGTGAACATGATGCCGGCCACCGCCGGAAGCATGCCGAGGCCGGACTTGGTGGCCGACATCCCCTGCACGGCCTGGAGGTAGACCGGGAGGTAGATGATGCCGCCGAACATGGCGAAGCCCGCGAAGAAGCCGAAGCCGTTGCCCATCCGGAAGACCGGGTTGCGGAACAGGCGCATCGGCAGGATCGGCTCCTTGGCCCGCAGCTCGATCAGGACGAAGACCACGGTGACCGCGATGGAGCCCAGCAGCAGCGCGAGGCCCTGCCACGAGCCCCAACCGTAGGACGTGCCGGCCCAGTTGAGGTAGAGCAACAGGCTGGTGACGCCGAGCACGATGGCCGTGGCGCCCGCGTAGTCGATCGAGTGCTCGCGGCGGTTGACCGGCAGCTTGAGCGCGAAGGAGCACACCACCAGGGCGGCGATGCCGACCGGCAGGTTGATGTAGAAGACCCAGCGCCAGCCGATGGAGTCGGTGAACCAGCCGCCGAGCAGCGGGCCGGCGACGCTGGAGAGGCCGAAGACGGCGCCCATCATGCCCTGGTACCGGCCGCGCTCCCGCGGGGGTATGACGTCGCCGATGATGGCGAAGGCCAGCGACATCAGACCGCCGCCGCCCGCGCCCTGGATCGCGCGGAAGGTGATCAGCTCGCCCATGTTCTGGGAGAGGCCGGCCAGCGCGGAGCCGACCAGGAAGAGGACGATGGCGGCCTGGAAGATGATCCGCCGGCCGTACAGGTCGGAGATCTTGCCCCAGAGCGGTGTCGCGGCCGTGGAGGTCAGCAGGTACGCGGTGACGACCCAGGACATCTTGTCCAGGCCGCCGAGCTGGCTGACGATGGTGGGCAGCGCGGTGCCGACGATGCTCTGGTCGAGCGCGGCGAGCAGCATGCCGGCCATGAGACCGCCCATGACGGCCATGATCTGCTTGTGGCTGAGGTAGTTGGGGCCGTCGGCCTGCGCCTCGGGACCGGGTGGGGTGACCGGGGTGTCGGTCGAGATCTCTGACATGACGCGGGACAGTACTCCATGGCACCGACAGCCCCGCCACCGGGGCTAGCCTTACGGCAAGTAAGCTGGTGGCGGGGCTGCTGACGACCGGTCAGCCGGTCAGGTTCAGCTCGCGTTGAGCGCCGTGTCGTCGAGGACGAAGGACGTCTGCAGGCTGGAGTCCTCGGTGCCGGT